>JBBKWK010000143.1:0-9228 GCA_037968915.1 Pontixanthobacter sp. | reverse complement strand
AGCTCAAGGATTTGCTGCTTGTTCAACACACCCTCGATGCGGCGGGCGAGCATCATTTCTTTCAATTTGCGGGTGATCGAATATTCATTGGTCAGCAGAATATTCTTGGCCACCTGCTGAGTGATTGTGGAACCGCCAACGGCGCGTTCGTCAGAACCCAGTTTGGTCACGTAATCGACCACCGCACCGGCCAAACCGCCTGCATCGATCCCGCCGTGGCTGAAAAAGGTCTTATCCTCAGCTGCCAGATACGCTTCGATCAATTGTTCGGGAAAATCTGCATATTGCAGCTGCACCCGCCGTTCGCGGGCATAGGAATGCACGATCTGACCATCGATGCCCCGAACCACGGTGGGCAATGGCGGCTCGTAATCTAGTAGAGATTCGGCATCAGGCAGCGAACTTGCAAGCAAGGCCCAACCCAAAAAAAGCAGCCCAAGCATCGAGCCAGCCGAGATTGTTGCCCAGCGAAAACGGCGATGCTCCCGCCAATTCTTTTGGAACCACGCCATCGCCCCGCGCGCATCGCGGCGGATCCTGAAGCGGAAATATTCGGAAGTGGATTGTTCAGCCATAATTGGTTGAAGCCTCTAGCACGGAGATTTGCCCGGACACCAGACCGATTGCACGCTCAAGTGCCAGCCTTCCGAGCAAAATAAATGCGTACCGCCCGTGCCATCGACTTGGCGAAGTTTCTACGCCCCTCGGGAGAAGCCAGCCGGGCAGCGTCTTGCGGATTGGTTATAAAGCCGGATTCGTAAAGAATCGAGGGCACGTCCGGCGCGCGCAACACAGCCAATGCCGCCGATCTGCGTGGCTGTGGATGAAATTTAATCACCCCCACCCCTTCCCGGACGATTAGTCCGGCAAATTCTGCCGAATCCTGCTGCACCCTGCGTTGAGACAATTCGACCAGGATTGCGTTGACGTTGGCGCTTTGCTTTTCAAGTACAACACCATTCACCGCATCCGCGCTATTTTCCCGCGCGGCAAAACGCGCCGCCGCTTCGCTCGATGCTTCTTCTGACAGCGTATAGATGCTCGCTCCGGCTGCGTCATTGCCGCCGCCTTCTGAATCGGCATGGATGGAAAGGAACAGATCAGCGTCCATCCTGCGGGCAATCTCAACACGTTCCTGCAGCACCAGGAAATTGTCATCATCGCGTGTCAATGCTACCCGAATGCCGCCTTCTTCGACCAGTTGGTCGCGCAGAGCCCTGGCCAAAGCCAGCACTAAATCTTTCTCGCGGTAACCGGTGCCTGCCGCTCCCGGATCCTTGCCGCCGTGTCCCGGGTCGATAATCAGTAATGGGCGGCTTTTGTCGTCCGGCCCGAATATTTCCGGCAGGTCGACCTGTTCGCCAGCCTGCGGCAGGATCATCCGCAATACGTACTCACGGGCTAGATAGGGTACCGGAATGGTAAGACCCAGCACATAAAGACCAGCCACCAGCAAGACAGGTGCAAGAAAGATAAGCCATATCTGTGTGCGAAGTGACATTGCCCCGAACCGTTACGATGTTGCGGCAACACTTTGCAACATCGTTAGGATAGTTGGGGCAACATCGTTAGGTCAGATGCGGCAACATCGTTAGGTTAGATGCGGTTAGTAAAAATGGTGCGCGCAATATGGTTGCTCATCGAATCTTGCGGTGCTAGCTGAAGCTAACCGGAAATTCGCTCACCCTAGCTAGCGACTGCGCCATTGGCGCTGTATATAGCGAAGGGGGCACCCGGAAACGGCAAAGGGCCTTTCGCTCGATGCTCCACAGGTTGATGCATAGATGAGAAGCCTACACCTAACCCCCAGCGAACAGCCTCTGCGCTGCGTCGGGGCTTGGGCCGGACAGGCAGCGCAAACAATGCGCATTCCCACATTTGCAGACACGTCACCCCGTTCCGCCGCGAAACTTCGCCCGGACCGGTTACATATCGCCGCTCGTCCCGCCGGGACCAGCGGTATTCACACAATAGCGCGAATCCCTTTGGCTAGGCTGATCATCGATCATGCACCGCCCGGACGCGTTTGGAGAAATTATAATGGCAACGCGCATGCTAATCGATGCGCGCCACTCGGAAGAAACCCGGGTGGCGGTCCTCAAAGGGAACCGAATTGAAGAATTCGATTTCGAATCTGCTGAACACAAGCAGATCAAAGGCAATATCTACCTCGCCAAGGTAACCCGGGTCGAACCATCACTGCAGGCGGCATTTGTCGACTTCGGCGGTAATCGTCACGGTTTTCTGGCATTCAGCGAAATCCACCCTGATTATTACCAGATCCCGCGGGAGGACCGCGAGGCGTTGCTGGCTGAAGAAGCCGAAGCCGCCGAGGAAGAGGCAGCCTTGCGCGCCGCCGATGAAGATGAAGGCAATTTGCCCGGCGGCGAATATGACGCCGAGGACGAATCCTCCGAAGCATTGGTCGAAGACCTTGCTGAAGATGGCCTCGAAGAAATCGACACGTCCGAAAAAGATTCCGTTTCCACCATCGAAGAAGGCCAGTTGGATGGCGACGATGATGACGATTCGGATGATGAAGACGACGATAGCGAGAGCGAAGGCGATAGCGACGACGACAACAGCAACCGCCGCGGCGGCCGCGGTCGTGGCCGGGGCCAGAAAGGTCGCCGTCAGGGCGGCGGCGGCAAACCAAGCCGCGCCAAAGCTGTTGACGAAGCGCGCGCAAAACGCATGGCGCTGCGCCGCCGCTACAAAATTCAGGACGTAATACAGCGCCGTCAGGTGTTGCTGGTGCAGGTCGTCAAGGAAGAACGCGGGAACAAGGGCGCAGCCCTGACCACCTATCTCAGCCTGGCTGGCCGCTACACCGTGCTGATGCCCAACAGCAGCCACGGCGGCGGGATTTCCCGGAAGATTTCCAGCTCGGGCGACCGGAAGCGGTTGAAGGACATCGTATCCGATCTCACCCTGCCGAAGAATATGGGCCTGATCGTTCGCACCGCCGGACTTTCGCGGACCAAGCCTGAAATCAAGCGCGATTTCGACTATCTTGCGCGTGTATGGGACGAAATTCGTGACCGCACTTTAGGTTCCAGCGCGCCTGCCCTGATCCATTCGGACAGCGATCTGATAAAGCGGGCGATCCGCGACATCTACAACCGCGAAATCGAAGAAGTCGTGGTCGAAGGCGAAGGCGGTTACAAAGCTGCCAAGGAATTCATGAAACTGCTGATGCCCAGCCATGCGCGCCGGGTAAAAGCCTATTCCGATCCTGTACCCTTGTTCCAGCGCTACGGCGCGGAGGATCAGCTGCGGGCGATGTATGATCCGGTGGTCCAGCTCAAATCGGGCGGTTATCTGGTGATCAACCCGACCGAGGCGCTGGTGTCGATCGACATCAACTCCGGTCGTTCCACCAAGGAACACGGGATCGAAGCAACCGCCACAGCGACCAATCTGGAAGCTGCGCGCGAGATTGCCCGCCAGTTGCGCCTGCGCGATATGGCCGGTCTGGTGGTGATCGATTTCATCGACATGGAGTACAACAACAACGTCCGTAAGGTCGAACGTGCCATGAAGGATGCGCTCAAACATGACCGCGCACGCATCCAGGTTGGCCGCATTTCCAGCTTCGGCCTAATGGAAATGAGCCGCCAGCGTCTGCGCACCGGCGTGCTCGAAGCGACCACCCGTGATTGCCCGCATTGTGACGGTACCGGCCTGGTCCGCACCGCATCCAGTGCAGGTCTATCGGCACTCCGCCTGATCGAGGACGAAGCAGCCAAGGGCCGCGGCACGGTGATCACTTTGACCGCCAGCACCGAAGCAGCGGTTTATATGCTCAATTCCAAGCGCGCCGATCTGAGCGAGATCGAGAATCGTTACCACGTGACCGTGGAAGTCATGCCCGGAAGCGAGGATGAAGGCGCAAAAATGGCGGTCGGCAGTTCCGGCCCGCGTCCAACCGAAGCTCCGACATTCGAACCAATCGTGATCGAAGATGATGACGATGACGTCGTCGAAGACGATTATGCGGACGAGGACGACAATGATGATCGCGGCTCGGGCCGAGGTCGTAATTCTGGCCGTAACGACAATGACGACGATGATGGCGAAAACCGCCCTCGCCGCCGCCGCCGTGGTGGCCGCGGTCGCAAGCGTTCCGGTGGTGACAACCAGAATAGTGAAAATCAGAATGGCGACAGCCAAAATGACAATCGCGACGAAGCACCGGACAACCGCTCTGACAATCGCCCTGACAGTCGCCCTGAGAATGGTCAGGAACATGCTTCAAATGACGATGATGGCGAGGATAAGCCCAAAAAGCGCCGCCGCCGTGGTGGACGTCGCCGGCGTGGTCGCGGCCGCAGTGAAGGCGAGGACGGTGCTGAAAATGCCGTAGAAGGTTCGGAAAACCTGTCCGAAGTCTCCAAGCAAATGCAGGACGACATCGCAGTCGTCGCCGGCCCTGACGGTGCGCCTCAATCTGCCGACACAGCAGCCGAGGACAAGCCCAAGCCTAGGAGCAGGGGTGGCTCGCGCGCCAAGAAAACTGGCACGGAAGCATCTGCATCCGAAGCAGAAACCGCCAGCGCTGATGACAAGCCCAAGCCTGTCCGCCGCGCTCGCAGCCGCAAGAAGGTTGAGGAAGCAACCCCTTCCGATACCGCGCCTGCTGCTGACGATGCATCGGCAGATAAGCCCAAGCGCCGCTCACGCGCCAAGAAGGCTGATGTGTCCGCCAGCGACGGTGATGCTCCGGCAGAAGCCAAACCGGCAAAGGCCAAGCCCGAAGCAAAGGCCGCGCCCAAACCGCGCGCCAAGCCTGCGGCAAAGACTGTATCCAAAACGGCGGTTCCTAAAACGGCAGCCCCAAAAACGGCTGCTCCAAAAACGGCGGCCAAGGCTTCCGAGGCAGCCCCTGCCGAGGAAGGCGATTCTGCTGGCTCTCGCAAGAGCGGCTGGTGGCAGCGCACGTTCGGGTAGATCAACCAAGACCTACAGAAAAGGCCCCCTTTCCATCCGGACAGGGGGCCTTTTTTTGGCAAGCAATACACTCAGCGACCTAATACGCAAATGACTGAAATTGGGTCGAAAACGGCCATTAAATTGCATGTTACATTCTAAATGTATTAAGCCTAACCTTCAGAAAATATTGAAGGACGAAACGTGAAGGTATTGGTTGCCATTTCCACTCTGGTTCTATCAGCTTGCGTTACTCAATCCGCAGACATGACATACAGCGGCTCAAATGGCGCAAAAGTGCCAGCTATTTCACTGCCACCCGAAATGCCAAGTGAAACAGATGTGACTTTAAACAGTGACGAAAGGCCAATTGCAAAGGGTATTGCAGATATATCCAGACTTCAACCAACGCAAATTTCAGCAATGTTCACATCTGCCATTCAGTTGGCGAGCCCTTCGCCGGAAAAAAAGGCTATATGCGTGGGAATGAGAGGAAAGTCTGATCGAGAAATGGCAGACCCCCCTGCCTCGGTAATCAATCAAATATCAAAGATTTGGACCATTCCCGTCGTATACGCATCCGAGTGTTCTTTCGGGCGAACCCCATTCGTAACCACCTCCCGGCTTGAGGCGATCCTTTACAGCGTCACCGTGACGGAGATCAACAAAGACGGTTCGGTCAAGTATTGGGCGAATGCTTTATATGCGAATCTCGGAGCCAACGGACAGGAATACTTGCTCGAACGACAGGCTGGTCGCTGGGTCTCCGTACCCACCGGGGTTATGGTCATCTCTTGATCCCGATGACACTTAGTGAAATTGAGATGCAATCTCCCATGCCGTCTCGTACTCGCAACTATTTTGCAAATTGGTCTGGGAATTGATTTGAACGATCGCATCTGAGCCCCAATCAGACGACCCACTTATTTGGTGATCAAAGCGCGTGCGCGCTGTTCACCGATCCATTTGGCGGTGACGCCCCAGACATTCGCGATGACCCTTTCTGCCAATGCATGGTCAGGCGTTCCGCTTGCGATCAGTTTGCCTTTATCCAGCACCATGACATGGTCCGCATGGTTCATTGCAAGTGGCAGATCATGCACCACCAGCACTACGCCCTTGCCGTCTTCAGCAACTCGGCGGAGATGGCGCAGCAAGGTCAGTTGATGCCCGATATCGAGCGCTGCCAAAGGCTCATCCGCCAACATCCATTCTGGTTCACCCGCCAGTACCCGGGCAAGCAAGGCCCGCGCCCTTTCGCCGCCGGATAACTTCGAAACCGGGCGCGCCGCCAAGTGCTCCAGATCAAGCGCCTTCATCGCCCGGTCGACCGGCGCGACGATGCCATCGCCATGCGGCATCCGGCCAAGCGCGACCAGACTGCGCACCGCAACGTCCCACGCTAAATTGCCATCTTGCGGCAGATAGCCGATCCGCTGTGCGCGGGTCCGGGGATGCATCGCGGCGATGTTTGTTCCGCCAATAGTTACCAGGCCGCTATCCAGCGCTATCAAGCCCGCCAGCGCAGTCAAAAGCGACGATTTTCCCGCGCCGTTGGGCCCGCAAATCGCGGTGATCTTGCCGCGCTCGATCTGGGCATCGATACCAAGCAGACGCTTGCCGATTGTCAGGCCTTTTGCTGCAAGGTCTGTCATGCCAAACCCCCCGAATATCCACGGCGCATCCGTAGCAGCAGCCACAGGAAGAATGGCGCACCGATTAGGCTGAGCGCGATGCCCAGCCGCAATTCGGTAACCAGCGGCAGGATACGCACCACACTGTCCGCCACCAGCACCAGCAACGCACCCGCCAGCGCGCTGGGCAGGATCAGTTGGCTGGGCAACCGGTCGGTGAAGGGACGCACCAGATGCGGCACAATCAGGCCGACGAACCCGACAATTCCGGCCACCGCCACACCGCTACCCACGGTCAGCCCGACACCTACGATCAGCCAAGCCTGCAAGATGCCGGGGCGCATGCCAAGGGACCGCGCTGCGGCGTCACCCAAGGTAAGTGCATCGAGGCCCTTGCCAGTCATCTGCAGACAGCCAATCCCTGCAATCGTCAGCGGCGCTGCAATCCAGACTTCGCGCCAGCTACGATCGGTCAGTGCACCCATCAGCCACGTCACAATCTCGCTCATCGCAAAGGCATTGGGGGCCATGCTGATCGCGAGGCTGGTGAGCGTTCCGGCAAGACTTGCAATCATCAGGCCTGCCAAAGTGAACAGGGCAATCCCGCCGGTGCGGCCTGCGATCAGCGCCAGCAGCGCCATCCCCGCGCCCGCGCCGATCAAGGCGAACATTGGCAACAACCATGCGCTGGCGGAATAGCCGAACCAAAAACTTGCCACCGCGCCCAGCGCCGCCATCGGAGCAATCCCGAATAGTCCGGGGTCGGCCAGCGGATTACGCAGATACCCCTGCATAGCCGCACCCGCTGCGCCGAGACCGGCACCAATCACCAGCGCCAGCACGGATCGCGGTAAGCGCAATTCTGCGAGTATCACCGCTGCATTCGGGGTCGCGGCGAAATCGAGCCACACCCGCCCGGCCAGCAGCGAAAGCGGAAAGGCAATCGCGATCAGGATCAGTAGCAAAAGCAACGGGCGCTTCATGTGCTGCCCCGCCTAATTGCGCGTAGCCTCTCCATCGCCCGAATAATCGTCGGACCGCCGCAATAGAGCAAACCGGGGTCGAAAGACGCGCGGCGCATATTTGGCAGAGCGCCCAATGCCGGGTGCAATTGCGCGCGTTCCTGCCCGGACATCAACAGCAATTCAGGCGGGTTGGCGATCACTTGCTCGAGACTGAGATAATCCGCTTGCCCCATGCCGATAGCGGCGCTGTGGCTGGCAAAACCGGCGCGGCGAAGTAGCTCGCTGACCAAAGCGCCCTCCCCCGGCACGATGCCGGAGGGTTGCCACAAGACCGCCGCGATTGGATGCTTGCCGGCTGGCGGTGTTGCCGCAATCAAGGCAGCGTCAATTTTGGCCACCAGTGTTTCACCGCCCACAGGGTTGCCAGCTAGCGCTGCGAGGCGGCGGACTTGCGCGTCACTTTCCGCAACTGTGCTGGCGATGCCGAATGTTTCCACCTTGATGCCAAGGTCTTCCAACCCCGCACGCGTGGCGGAAGGCATGAACGTGCTGGCGACGACCAGGTCGGGCTGCAAGGCCAGCACTTCCTCCACTGTCCCGCCGGTCACCCCGAATTGCCGCGCCCTGGCGCTATCCATCGAACTGGAGCGCGGATCACGGCTGTAATGCGACAAGGCCAGCACCTGGTCCGGACCAGCAATTTCAGCAAGAATCGCGTCGGTACAGGGGTTTAGGCTGACGATGGTTGGCGGGCCCTTCAGGGCAATTGGCGCTGCTTGCGGGCTACATCCCGCCAGCAGCGCCGTAGCCAATAAGGCCCGCCAG
Organism: Pontixanthobacter sp.; assembly: GCA_037968915.1. Lineage (GTDB taxonomy): Bacteria > Pseudomonadota > Alphaproteobacteria > Sphingomonadales > Sphingomonadaceae > Allopontixanthobacter. The sequence continues at coordinate 875 of JBBKWK010000143.1, read as the reverse complement.
CCGGTCACATTGCCGCCCGGATTCCGGCGAATACGCCGCGCCCGGCAGTGCCATATCCGGCAGCGGTCTGATATTGCTCGTCCCACACATTCTCGACCCGGCCGAACAATTGCAACCCGTCAGTCACCTGGAAAGCAGCCCGTAGATCCAGCACACCATATCCACCCAGCTGCACGCTGTTGCCGATATTGTCGTAACTGCGCGAGACCAACCGAAAATCCGCGCCAAAGCTCAGACTATTATCCTGCGCTGCGTAATCTGCCGACAATGTCGCCGCATGGCGCGGGCGCCGGGCCAGTTCATTGCCTTCGTCGGTAGAACCGATGGTGCGGTTTTCGGTATCGACATACGCATAGGCAGCGCGCGCAGCGAAAGTGCTGCTCAATGCGACACCGCCTTCAACTTCGATACCCTGCGCACGGGCCAAGCCGGTATTGTCATAAGTACCGAAAGGCCGGTCGACGCAGATGTCGGATGTGATCCCGAAACAGGATACGAAGTCGATCTGGTTCTCGCTGTCGCGCCGGAATACCGAGATGGCGAAATAGTCGTCCAGATTGCGATCGCCGTAATCCAATCCGATGTCGAAACTGGTACTGCGCTCGGGATCGAGTGCCTGGTTCCCGAAGTCCGAAAATAGCTGGAACAGAGTAGGAGCTTTGAACCCTTCGCCAAAGCTGGCCCTCAGCCGCCAGTCGCCGCCCACCATATATCCTGCGTCAGTGCCGATGGTCACCACACTGCCGAAGCGGCTATGATCGTCGATCCGCGCACCCGCATTGATCACGAATTTTCCGTCGTAGTCATAGCCAAGCTGCGCGTAGGCTCCCCCGATTTCGGCAGTTTTTTCGCTGTCGAAGGTGGAGGAAAACTTC
>JBBKWK010000142.1:0-4775 GCA_037968915.1 Pontixanthobacter sp. | reverse complement strand
GTGATTCAGCGGCAGGTAAGCCTGTTCGTATGTTTGAACGGATTCTTCGGGAGTCATGGGCATGGCGGATACATATCAGCCGTCTAATTCGAACGCCAGTTAAGCAACCGAACGGCTGCTTTCGCAGATGGCTGCGGCAAGACCAGACAATCTGGTTCCGGTCCCGTTTGTGCCACAATTTCGATATGTTTCGAATGACAACTTTCCACCCCACTTTCGGTCATTTCGCCATTGCAATGAGTCGCCCAAAACCGGACGAACGAGGCAAGGTGACTGGAACCAGCAAACAATGCGCAACAGACTAAAAGAGCTGTGCCTCAAGATCGAATTCATGCTGCTAGGCGTAGTTTCGCTGGTGTGGTTGGCACTTAGCCTGCATTCCTGGACGGGTTAAAACGCGGCAAGTTCATTGAGGAGGTTCATCCCCTTGCGAACTTCGCCGTGATAATTTTTCCGCTTTCCCGCAGCTCATCTAGGTGATCGCTCCACCACTGGGCCATCCGGACGCGTTCTTCCCAGTGGACTTGTACCGGTTTTGCGCCGGTCACCTATCTCATTATGCCACCTTGACCTCGAATGCGAGCGGGCTGATGCCGCCCAGATATGAATGGCGGCGGCGGGTATTGTAGAAGCCGTTGATGTACTGGAAGATGGCAGCTTCAGCCTGCCTGCGTGTTGGCCATTTCTGCCGCCAGATCAGTTCCGCCTTCAGGCTTTTGAAGAACGTCTCGACCGAAGCGTTGTCGTAGCAATTATGGGCCAGCGCCCTCATGTCTGTCCGCGCACGCTAGCTGATCGGCCGCACGCGCCATGAACGATACCCACGAGCGCTGATCCATGTTCAATGACGGCACTTGGGTCGCTAGCTGACTGTCTCCTTTTGCTGTACAAAGTAGGGGAACCCGCCGTTATGCAAAGGTGTCAGCCGCAACCGCTGGGCTGTAAAGTGGAATGACGATTTTTGCGGGCATAATTGAAGGCTCTGATTTCTCGTAAGTCACTTTTTCAGTGCCCATTCAGCCTTTTGCATCGCCGAAGGTGTGGCTTTTTCGGGGCTTCGACTGGCCCATCAAGCCATTTTTCATTCAAATAATCGACGCAATTGACTTGAACCGAAATATGCCGAATTTCATTGTACCCCCGCACATAGTTTAGCACAAAAGCGCTCCGCGCTTGAAACCGCAGGCCGACGATCGGTTGTCGTCACGCCGCCTCGGCAAAGATGTTTCGCTAGCGCCAGATGGCTCAGCTTCTCTGGGGCTTTCGGGCATCCCACCGTTCAAAATGTGGCTTCAATGCATTTGGCAGTCCGTCGTAGAAATCATTGTCCAGCGGATAGTGCCGCATTGCGAGCCATACGGCATCAAGAAGTGCTATACCCTGCTTGAGATCCTTGGGCTTCTTTTGCGGATCGCGCTGAGGCTTTTCCGCCATCCAGAGTTTTTGCAGGGCAAACCAGCGAGGATCGGGAACGACCATACGTGCAGCGTCTCCATCACGCACACCAACGACTCGATCTACCGGTCGTCCGTTCAACAACCACTCTTGTTCAGGAAGTGGTATGGGCCGAGGTCGGTCCTGCGATACCTGTCCGCCAATGCGGCTCGGTGCCGAAAGGATTTCTACTTCATATGCCTTGGCGTTGCGTGCCTGAAAGGGCCGCTCAGTGTTCACTGAGTAGGTCATGTCGGCTTCCTTAAGCACTTTCCACAAGGTTGGTCGGTCCTCATCAACCTCGACTCCGGTCAGCGCCATGTCAAAATCCAGAGTTGTGTCCGGCGCATCACGGATAAATCCGTTCGCCTCCAGAGCATATGCGACCAAAGCATTGGTGCCGACCACCATGGCCTGATTGCCGAGAAAGCGGAGGCGGTCGGCTTCGCGCAGGATCTTTCCGGCTTCCGCCGGGACCATTGGCAGACGCAGGGCCCGGTACAAGCTCGCTTGTTCCCTGAGCGCTTCCCTGCTTCCGGCAAGGCGTTCCTTGAGTTCTGCTTTTTCTGCCTTGTATTCGTCGAATTCGGCCTGCTTTTCTTGATCTAGCGGACCTTTGCTCCTCATTGATCCTCGCCGATCCGTAACTTCGTAAAGATACTCTCGTCCGGAGACCTCTTTGATGCGCATGTTGTAGGGCATTTCGTTCAGCGCGCGCAGAGCCTCCATCCAGACTTGGTAGGCCTGTTCGAGATTGACGACTACTCTCGCCTGCTCGTCGGAGAACGGTTGGAAGTTCATTCATTACCCTGCATTTTATGACTTCGCTAAAATGCAGGGTAAAAGCCAAAAAAGCAAGCTTTACCCTGCATTTTCTAAATTCGCTCGGACTGCAGGGTAAACCGGGACGAGTCGAGACTCGAGCATTCGCAAGCGTTACAGGGTTAGGGCGGCTGACTTGAAGCGAAATAGGCAGAGTGAGTATGATCGCCTTTTCTACTGGCAGCACAGCGGATTCGGATGCGTTTACGCAGTTCAAAAGACTGGTTGTCCTCAGGCCGCCTCTGCAAACTTCCTTACCTTAATGTCGTCCTCATGCGCGCGTGCCTTAGCGAGTTCGTAGGCCGTCTGCATCCGCAGCAAGGTATCGGCTTTGACCCCGAACGCTTTTTCGAAGCGAATTGCCATATCTGCAGACAGACTGGCATTGCCGTTAATCAGCGTGCTCAAAGCCTGTCTGGACACACCGAAATGTGCAGCCAGGTCCGTCACGCTAACTCCCGCAGGCTCGACAATCTCGCTTTTAAGCCAGTCGCCGACATGGACTGCAAGCGAGGGATGCATCTTAAGAGCCATGATAATCCTCCATATCCATGTCGATCAGCGCGCCGTTCTCATTCAGCTTGAATGTCAGGCGCCCGTTGCGTGTCACGGTTATCGACCAAGTGCCTTTCCGGTCTCCCGTAAGTTCATGAAGACCAAAGTTGGGAGGCACAAACAACTCATCCATGCTTTCCGCTGCATCGATGAAGGCCAGCATCTTTCGTAGCCTGCATGCATCGCCTATCAGGTCTTTGGCATTGCCGGTCTCGAAGAACCGTCGCAGACCTTTATGCCTGATGGACTCGATTTCCATGTAGCCAATTTATGCGTGACACTGCAAATTGTTAAGCGTCGCGCGACACATGACAAATCTTGATAAGGCCGCGATTATAGCAAAGTGTCAAAGCCAAGAGAAGCGTTTAGCGCTGCGCTTGCGGGCCTCAGAATGTGGTGTTCGAGAAGGACCGCAATAAGGCCCGCAAAAATTTAAACCTAGGACAACCCGGAGCGATTCGAACGGAGCGGATCTGGGATCGACAGGGAAGAGAAAAGACGAACAGAGACAAATAGATAGAGTCCTTAACAAGGACTCACATTTGAGCTATTTTTTCTTATATTTCAATAGGTTAAACCCTTGGAAAATCGTCACAAAGACGGTCTTCCAAGCGTGCGTGTTACACAGTGGTGTTACACAGGTCAGACCCATCATCATCCGCAAAGTCGCAGGAAACTGCCAAATTGTCTCGGCGCGGCTGTGGAGCGATCTATCGCCGCAAGTGCGATAGATCGATGTCGGCAAAAAGCATTCGATTGATCGCGTCTTGAAGGACACCGACGCGGAGTCCGCGTCCGTAATTCTCTGATACCACGCTCGACATCGATGGTCCGCCGACCCAACCACCGAGTGCCATGGCAATGTCATGCTCGATCCTTGCAGACCGAAGTTCATCACGGAAATTGTGCCGAAACGAATGGAAGCTTGTCCGATCTCGGCGAGCGCCCGATCTTTGAAGGAACTGTGTGAACCATTTCGAGAATGCGACAGCCCGAACTCCGTTCGGACCCGCTTGGATGTCGCCAAACAATTTGATTGCAGAGGTTCGTCGCATTTTTTCGGCGTAAGGCATCAAGCCCAATTCGATCAAAGTCGGATGAAGGGGAATGACTCGCTCGCTTGCTCCTGTCTTCAACTTCTTATCTGTGCTGCCAGAATCTGATGATCTGGTCACAAAGATACATGGGACGCCATCGATCTTGCGTAGGTCAGCGACATCAAGCTGGCAGATTTCATTCAGCCGCATCCCCGTGTGAAGGGCAATCAACGGCACCCAATAGCGAGCATTTTGCGGGCGCTCCGCGCCTGCAACCGCATAATTTCGTTCTCCGTCAACGCATCCAGAATAGAGCGGGGCAGCGAAGATGCATTTCAATTGGAACGGTGAGAATGGATGGCGTTTTTCTCGCTTTGCTACATCATCGGGGAGACGCAACCCGCGAGCAGGATTTCGTCCTATCAGTTCTTCGCTGACCGCCCAGTTCATGAAGGAGGAGAAATTGCCCAAGTAGGCATTGGCGTTTGCCGCGCTTATTTTCGCGATACCGCCCTGCGAGCGCCCCAGCTTGGCTGCGTCGCGAGGTGACAGCTTCGGATATTGCTTCGCTGCATTCCTCGGCAAGAAGCGCAATACCTCGACCAGTTCCCTGACCTGAACTCGTGCGATCTCGGAGATCGGCGTATCCGCCCCAAGGATGCCGACTGCGAGGCAACGAGTGGTCTCGTAAGCTCGCCGCGTCGATAACGACCATGCGTGCGTCGGATCATCAATATATTGTAGATAAACCTCGCCGAGTGTCGGCGAGGCAACCTTAAGTGTAGTGTCCGCTCCACCTGATGTTATTGCGTTGGCACCAACCCCGTGCTGAATAATTCTCGGATCGTATGCCAACGGTTTGATGAGCGTCGTATCGACAGTCAGCCCCGCTTGAAGGCGAAGAATCTCGATGTCGGTTTCGACTTG
>JBBKWK010000141.1:0-2823 GCA_037968915.1 Pontixanthobacter sp. | reverse complement strand
AGCTTCCGCGCGCATGCTGTCGCGTTCATCCCGGCGGCGCAGATTTTCCGCAATATCGGCCCAGCTCATGTCCCCGCCGCGGTCCTGCATTTCCTTGAAGCGTCGGTCGGCCCGCGCGTTGACCGAGGCGGTGACGAACAGCTTAACCTGCGCCTCAGGGGCAATCACTGTTCCGATATCGCGCCCGTCCAGCACTGCGCCGCCAGGCTGCGTGGCAAATGCGCGCTGGCGTTCATACAGGGCTTTTCGAACGCCGGGATGCACGGAAACGCGGCTGGCGAGGCCGCCAGTGATTTCGGACCGTAATTCAGGGTCGTCGAGCAAGTCTTCAGCAAATTCACAGGCAGCCAGCGCATCACCTGCATCATCAGGATCGCCACCATTCAGCGAGACCTGCCGTCCTACAGCGCGGTAAAGCAGCCCGGTATCGAGATGCGGCAGCCCGTAATGCGCTGCCAACGCCTTCGCCAGCGTGCCTTTGCCCGATGCTGTGGGGCCATCGACAGCGATGATCATGCCGGGCGTTCGCGCCGTGCCAACAAAGTCCGCGCAAGGCCAAACAGCGCAATTGCCATCCAGACGATTTCCAGCACCAGCGTGGGCAGATTGAAGTTCACCATCAGGGATACGGTCAGCAGAGCTGCGCCGATGAAGTTGACCAAGTTGAACAGCACCATATTCATGTCTTTCACCACATTGCTGTAGGCGTAGGCGGCGACGATGCAGAAACTGCCCGCGAATCCGATTAGATCTGCGGCGAACGGAGTGAGATATTGGGTCATGAAGCCCTTTCGGTGAGCATTGTTTCAAATGTCGGGAAGCTGGTTGCGATAGGGTGAGTGTCGTCGATTTCGACGCCGTCTTTCGAGAAAAGACCGGCGATGGCCATGCTCATGGCAATGCGGTGGTCGAGATGGGTGGTGACAGGGCCGCCTCCGGGCAATGGTTCGCCGCCGGTTCCGTCGATCAGCAGGCCGTCCGCTACTTCCGTCACATTCGCGCCGATAGCGGAAAGGGCAGTGGCCATTGCCGACAGGCGGTCGCTTTCCTTGACGCGTAATTCCTCGAGCCCGCTGGTGGTCGTGCGGCCCTTCGCTACCGACGCCGCGACGAACAGGACCGGAAATTCATCGATCATGCTGGGGGCGAGGGCAGGGTCCACTTCGATGCCGGTCAATTGGGAATGCCGCACGCGCAAATCTGCAACCGGTTCGCCGCCGACTTCGCGCGGGTTCAGTTCCTCGATATTGCCGCCCATAGCCCGTAGCACGGTGACGATTCCGGCGCGGGTCGGGTTCAGGCCGACATTCTCGATTGTTAGATCGCTGCCCGGGACAATCAGCGCGGCGACGATGAAGAATGCGGCGGAGGACGGGTCACCGGGGACTTCTATGTCTTGCGCGGTCAATTCCGCCTCGCCGTGGATGCGAATCACACGCTCCTTGCCTTCGGGCCCGTCCACTTCCTCGACCTCGAGCTGTGCGCCGAAGCCGCGCAGCATTCGCTCCGAATGGTCGCGAGTGGCCACTGGTTCAATCACGGTGGTGATGCCCGGTGTGTTGAGCCCCGCCAACAATATGGCGCTTTTAACCTGCGCCGAGGCGACCGGCAGGCGGTAGGTAATTGGTACGGCGGGCAGGGAGCCGCGCATCATTAGCGGCAGGGTTCCGCCCCCAAACTCGGGGCGACTGGAAGTGAAATCCGCGCCCATTTGCGACAGTGGTTCGATCACCCGGCCCATCGGGCGGCCCGACAGGCTGGCATCGCCAGTAAAGCTCGCGGTGATACCGTGGCTGGCTATAACGCCCATCAACAGGCGGGTTGAGGTGCCGCTGTTGCCCATATCCAGCGCCTGCGCGGGTTGCAGCAAGCCGCCCACGCCAACGCCTTGGACGGTCCAGATCGCATCATCGCTTCGTTCAATCGTTGCGCCCATCGCCCGCATAGCTGCTGCGGTGGCCAACACATCTTCGCCTTCCAGCAACCCGCGAATGGTGGTTTTGCCGATCGCCAGCGCGCCCAGCATCAGCGAACGGTGGCTGATAGACTTGTCACCCGGCACGCGGATAGTTCCGTGCAAGGGGCCGGATGCGGCAAAACGGCGCGGAGTAGGGCTTTCGAACAAAGGGCTTGGTTCCTATATGCGAAGCGCGTGAAGTATCGCGGCTTTCACCTTGGGTGGGGCAACGGGACTTTTGACAGTGCGATTGCCCTATGGCAAGGCGCGCCCGCGCTTGATTCCGTATCGTTGCTCATGCACGGGCGGTTTCCATCAAGTTTATACAGAATTTTTCTCCCCGGCCGGTTCGTCCGGGCGACAGTTAAGGAAATACAATGGTCAAGCCAGAATGGGGCGCCAAGCGTTCTTGCCCGAAATGCGGCACCCGCTTTTACGATTTGGGCAAGGAAGATCCCGCGACCTGCATTGAATGCGGTGAAGAATGGTATCCCGAACCGGTTCTGAAATCGAAGCAGCCGATTCCGTTCGAGGACGAGAAGAAGAAGGCCAAGGAAGCTGATAGCGACCTGGCCGATGATGATGATGATGATCTGGAAGATATCGACGACGGCGAAGATTCGCCGGACAATGATGTCGATCTCGGCGGTGACGATGACCTTGGCGTGAGCAAGGGCAAGGGCGACGACGACGCACCGGAGATTTAAAACACCCTTGCCTTGGGCGGGAGGTGCTCTTAAAGGGCCACCTCCTGCTTTCGGGCGGGAATATTTGGTATGATATTGGTTACGGGGCCTTAGCTCAGCTGGGAGAGCGCTACACTGGCAGTGTAGAGGTCAGCGGTTCGATCCCGCTAGGCTCCACCA
>JBBKWK010000140.1:0-3112 GCA_037968915.1 Pontixanthobacter sp. | reverse complement strand
AATTTTCTGAGGAACTGGCACGCGAAACCGGGCTCGATTTTAAAACCGCTCCCAACAAGTTCGAGGCGCTAGCTGCGCAGGATGCGCTGGTTTTTGCGCACGGCGCGCTCAATACGCTAGCCGCTGGTCTTTACAAGATCGCCAGCGACATTCGCCTGCTCGGCTCCGGCCCGCGTTCAGGCCTGGGCGAACTGGCCTTACCCGCGAACGAGCCGGGCAGCTCCATCATGCCGGGTAAGGTCAACCCGACGCAATGCGAGGCCATGACCCAAGTCTGCGCGCAAGTATTTGGCAATCATACGGCGATCACCTTTGCCGGTAGCCAGGGCCAGTTCGAGCTCAACGTTTATCGCCCAGTGGTCGGCTATAATTTCCTGCAAAGCGTGCGATTGCTGGCCGACGCCGCCGACAGCTTCCGCGTGAACCTGTTAGCCGGACTGGAACCGTGCGAGGACAATATCCAGCGCGGTCTTGAAAACTCGTTGATGCTGGTGACCGCGCTCGCCCCCTCGATCGGCTATGACAAGGCAGCAAAGATCGCCAAGGCCGCGCACGAGCAGGGCCAGACACTGCGCGCGGCAGCGCTTGCCAGCGGGGATGTTTCAGCTGAGGATTACGACCGCATCGTTCGGCCGGAAAAAATGCTCGGGCCAGAGCGGGAATGACAGTCTGCGCAACTGGTGGGCGAATTGGGGCCCGTTAAACTGCAGCTGACGCTAGCGGATACGCTCTCATGCGATTTCTGTGCTACGGCTACTGGCTACGATGATCGACCGTGAACCATCGCAGCGACGCCCGAGGACATTCTGATGCCCGATTCTGATCCGCACTCAAATCCTACCGATCTCCGTCGGCGCGCGCTTTCGAAATGGGACAATGAAGGCGGCGCCTTGGTTTCGGAACCCCAGACAACTCAAGTGGATCTTCCGGACATGACGAATGCAGAGCTGGTGCACCTCCGTATCCGTATCATTGCGCTTGAGAACCTAATTCTCGCCGTCTTGGCTGAAGGTACGGATCGCCAGCTCCTTGTCGCGCGCGAGATGGCGGAATACATCTCTCCTCGGCCTGGGTTCACCCAGCATCCGCTCACGATCCAGGCAGCTGATCACATAAATGATCTTGTCGATCGCGCGGGCCACTTCCGAACGACGCAACAGTAATGAACATGTCAAAGAAACGGGACTTTTTTAGACCAATCCAACTCCAGCTCATTGGCATATGAAACCCGATCACTAATGTCCGAGAAGAGGGCGCATTATTGTAATGCCCACCAGCCCGCTTGAATTTCCGCTTCAGCCAAATAGCACGCTAAAAGTGGACAGGCAGTTTCCCACCCACATTCGGTCATAGCGGCGCTCGGCGACTGGTCCGCAAAGGAGACTCTTGACGGTTTTGCGTTCTTCTCAGCCTAGTTTACACCAATCTTCGATCTTATTCTTTGGCAAAAATCGCGAATCCTTCGAACTTTATATTTCGACCTGCGCACTGACCCTGTGGAAGAAGGAGCGATGCGGTGCGCTCCCCCGGTGGATGTCATGGAATATGCCCAAGCAAAGCTTTGGCAATATGGATTCGGTCAGGGTCAGATCCTCAAGATTCCGCATATCGATATGGACATACAGCTTTCCATCAAAATCAAAGCTAATCTCGGCACTCTCCGGGCAAGCGCCGCGAAGCGATGACAATATCCGGTTCATCTCACCTGACACGATTTTGGGCCGTGCCTGGTTGGGCAGATGTTCTATGCTGCTTGCCGATTTTTTATAAATCTCCATCGCTCGCCTATCCTCCAGCTAAATCAGCGGACGCACCCCGTAGTTTATAATGTGTAGACGGATGTCCGTTCGCTTCTCATTTTGGGCGGAAGCGTACGTGCGATGCTCACAGCCGTTCGAGCCCGTCGAAAATGGCGAACGATGGCAAAGTGATACCATACGATGCATCATACGGTATCAAACTAAATGTCCGATATTGGAATTATGCGGTAAAAAGCGGTCAATTTTCTGACGACTCACAATTGGACATACAGCTAACGGCCGAAGAAAGTGAAGAGCGGATGCGGAACTATTAAAATGTGTGGTGCGCTGTGCTGATGCCCCAAATTGACGCACCAACATGCTCTTCTGGGGGCCGGAGACGACAAAGGCACCGCCGTCGTTCCGCCCGCAGAGCGGCCCGCCGGCAGTGCCAAGGATCACCTAAATGCTAGTTCAGGTGGATGGAGTTTTGCTGAGAGTAAAAGCGAAGATTTTACGGTCACCCTTTGCAGCAGCAATCCGGTTTGTTTCACGCTCGTTCAATTCTTCAGATAGTTCATCGAATTGACGAGAATCTTTCGCGATGATGATATTCGCAAGAAAGAGCTGATCGTTGGTCAAGCCCTGTGGCAATGGATGCAGCGAACGGATGTTCGCAACGGCTTTGCGAGCTTGCCGGTTTACTCCGATATCTCCAGCCCCGTTATACATTTTGATGTTCGTGGGCTTTCCGTCCGGTCCGCATTCGAAGAGAATCTGCGCAACGCCGGTACCTGTTTGATTGGCCGAACTACGGCTGAAACGGTTGAGTGACCGGTCAAGATCACGCGACACAGCATCGACGAAATTATTAACAGTGCGGTTGGATGATACGACGATATCATCTGTCTGGGCCTGCATCCCGGTAGGGGTGAGGGCGAGTGAGGCTGCAATAGCAACGAGTAGTATGTTTTTCATCGGATCATCCTTTTTTAGGTGGATGATCGGCCAGTGGGGGTCCGCAGCGGTACGACCCGTTATCATTCGCGGGCGACTCATGGTCGATCGGAAAGGCGGCAACTGCGGTATGCCGCGTTCGGAAAATATAACATACGCCGATCAACGAGGCAGTCAATGCTTTGAAGATAATAATTTTTTACTTATAATATATTGAAATTAACGATATTTCTATAATACTTGTATAAAAACGACAGATTAAATGGTACAAATACGACATTGCTAAAGAGATTAGTGTTATATTTTTACATTAGCTTTCTCGACGCGCTGCTTGCGGCTTATAAGTCTGATAGCCGCGCAAAAATGCATAGGCCTTCGTTCGCCAGCCCAGCTTCCTTGCGCGCTGTGTCCCACGC
>JBBKWK010000139.1:0-11525 GCA_037968915.1 Pontixanthobacter sp. | reverse complement strand
TTTCAACGGGGTCACCAGATCGGTCAGCCGGCTGCGTTTGCGCGGATAGGCGAGGATGTCGACCATTGAATAATAGCGTTCGACTTCGTCATGCGGCACGCGTCCGGTAAAGATGATCGCATTGGCGGCGGGTGAGGCGGCAGCCTGCGTGTGCAACGCGGCTTCCATCGGACCGCCGCCGACCAGCAGCAATTGTGCGTCTGGCTGGCGCGCCCTGAGCAGCGGCATCGCGGCGATCAGATCGTCCAGCCCTTCATAATCATAGAAGCTACCGATAAAGCCGATCACCGGCCCTTTGCTGTCAATGCCAAGCTTGGCAGCGAGCGCATCATCGCGCCGCGGCGGATCGCCGAACAGCGTGAGATCGACCCCGTTGGGCGACAGGCCGATCTTGGCACCGGGAAAGCCCCGTGAAATTAGATCATCGCGCAGGCCATTGCAGATGGTGAACACCGCATCAGCACCTGCGACCACGCGGTTTTCAAGCGCTCTTGTGGCGCGGTATTTGACCGATCCTTCGCGGCCGGTCAGATTGCCGACGGCGGCATCTTCCCAGAATGCGCGGATTTCATAGACCAGTGGGATGTTCAGTTTGCGGGCAACTTTCAGTGCCGCCAGCCCGCATATGGCAGGCGAATGGGCGTGGAGGATGTCAGGCTTCCATTCGCGGGCAACAGCTTCGATTGCTTCGGCGAAACGGGCAATTTCGCACCATTCGCGTATGCCTGCGGGGCCGCTTAACTTGCCCGCTGTACGGTGGAACATCAGGCCGTCGACGATTTCGGCAGCGGGGCCATCTTGTTCATGCCGTAAGCCAGTGATCCCCCGCACCTCGACCCCGGCAGCCTGCTGGCTTTTGAGGATCGCGCGTGTGCGGAATGTGTATCCGCTGTGCATCGGCAGGGAATGGTCGAGGATATGGAGCACGCGGGTCATGCAGCTCCCTTTGCCACAACACCCTTAACGCCGCGTCAACCGTGCCCTGCTAAGCCGCGCGTACAATTGCCTGAAAGGCCGCGTTACCCTGTGATCGATTATTTCGCCCTTGCCCTGTCGCATTTCCTGATCGTGGTCGCCCTGATCCGAATGCTGGGGCGTGACGATCTGGACCAAGATGCTCCGCCGCAAGTGGACGCACCGCCCGCGAATGGACAAAAAGTCTAACCGCCGTGCTGGACCTTGCCCTCTTTACTTTTGTGATGGCCTTCCTTGCGGTTGGCGTCCGGCGGCCCTTCATCTGGGTGCTGGCATATCTATATATCGACATTCTCTCGCCGCAGAAAATCGGCTGGACGCTGACTCCGGCCCTACCAATTTCGCTGATTGCATTTTGCGCAGCGTTTGCCGGATGGCTGCTGGCTGATCCAAAACGCGGCAGCCGGTTCACTTTCCGCCAGTTCCTGATGCTGTGTCTGCTGGTCTATTGCGGCATCACCACCAGCATGGCCGATTTCCCGCTGGATGCGGCCAATAAATGGGCGTGGGTATGGAAAGCGCTGGTGTTCGCAATATTCTTCCCGCTGACGTTGACCACCCGGCTCAGGCTCGAGGGGGCAGCGCTGATCATGGTGCTGACTGTATCCGCCATCATCATCAGCGCGGGGTTGAAAACTGCGCTGGGCGGGGGCGGATATGATAACCTCTATTTCTTCGTCAATGACAATAGCGGGCTGTACGAAAGCTCCACATTGGCCACGGTTGCCGTGGCGATTATTCCATTGATCCTGTGGCTTACTCGGTATGGTACGGTTTTCGTACCCGATTGGCGGGTCAAGCTGTTCGCATTCCCGTTGATTTTCGCTTGTCTGCTAATCCCGGTCGGAACCGAGGCCCGAACGGGACTGTTGTGTATCGCGGTGCTGGGGCTGCTGATGTTGCGTGATGTAAAACGCCGGATCACATATTTGGCCGCCGGGGCCGCCCTGATCGTGATCGCCCTGCCATTCCTGCCGCAAAGCTATTACGAACGCATGGCGACAATTGACAGCTCCTCGGGCGACGAATCGGCATCAACCCGGGTTGCGGTATGGCAATGGACGCTGGATTATGTATCCGAAAACCCGCTGGGCGGCGGATTCGACGCCTATCGCGCCAACAAGTTCACGTACAATATCCCCGTTACTGAAAAGACCGGGAACACGGTCGCGGTGGAATATCGCGAGGTTACCGACGAAGCACGGGCCTATCATTCGGCGATTTTCGAAATGCTGGGTGAGCAGGGTTGGCCGGGTCTGACGTTGTGGCTGTGGCTGCAATTACTCGGCGTGTGGCAGATGGAACGGCTCCGCCGCAGTTGGCGAAAGCGCACCGAAGCGCAGGAACAATGGCAGGCCCCGCTCGCCAGCGCGCTGCAGTTCGGGCAGATTATCTATCTGGTCGGATCGCTGTTTCAAGGCATAGCCTACCAACCGTTCATTCTGATGTTGATCGGGCTGCAATGCGCGCTGTGGAGCTATTGCAAACTGCATGATTCGTCCGCCAAACGGCTGCATAGGGCTGCACTTGTGCCTTCCGCCCCCGGCGCGGCCTCGGATGCCGTAACGGCAGGCTCTCCCGCGTTGCGCTAAGCCCTAGAATCCGCCATGTAACAGCCATTCCCATCGTAATAGCGAACAGAGGAGAGGCATATGAGCCCGCAAGAAATGGCAGCAAAAGTTGGCGAGAAAATCGGCACCAGTGAATGGGCCGAAATGAGCCAGGAACGGATCAACCAGTTCGCCGAAGCAACCGGTGACCACCAGTTCATCCATCTCAACGAAGAAATGGCCAAGGCGACGCCGTTCGGCGGGACGATTGCCCACGGATTTCTGACCTTATCGATGATGCCCTATCTCAGCGCCAATTCCGACCTGCCCAAGCTGGACGGAATTAAGATGGCGGTGAATTATGGTGGCAACAAAACCCGCTTTATCGCGCCGGTACGGTCTGGCAAACGCATCCGCGCCCATTGGAAATTGCTTGAAATGGTTGAAAAGCGGCCAGGTCAATGGCAGCAGACCAGCGAAATCACGATGGAGATTGAAGGCGAGGACAAGCCTGCATTTATCTGTGAGTGGATTTCAATGTTTTTTGTCTGATCTCCGCCCCATTCCCCCACTATTCGGCGGGTGACAGACCTACAATAATCTAAGGAAATTATCATGCGTGACGCAGTCATCGTATCCACCGCCCGGACGGCCATTGGCCGCGCTTACAAGGGTGCTTTTAATTCTACATCGGGCGCGACGCTCGGCGCCTATTCGCTCAAGCCCGCGCTGGCACGCGCCGGGATTGAAGGCGCCGAAGTTGACGACGTAATCTGGGGCTCCGCTCTGCAGCAGGGCACCCAGGCGGGCAATATCGGCCGTCAGGTCGCGCTGCGCGCCGGTCTGCCAGTGACTGTTTCGGGCATGAGCATGGACCGTCAGTGTTCGTCAGGCCTGATGACCATCGCCACGGCTGCCAAGCAGGTGATTGTTGACCGCATGGATATCGTGGCCGCGGGCGGTCAGGAATCGATCAGTCTGGTGCAGACCCCGGAAATGCGCGTTGCGCCTGACCGCGAATTGATGGCCATGCACGGCGATGTTTACATGAACATGCTGCAGACCGCCGAAACTGTTGCCAAGCGTTACGGTGTCACCCGTGCAGCGATGGACGAATATGCGCTGGAATCGCAAATGCGCACCGCTGCTGCTCAGGCCGCTGGTAAATTCGACGATGAAATCGTCTCCGTCTCCACCACACATAAGGTGAAGGACAAGGAAAGCGGCGAGATCAGCGATGTCGCAGTGACCATTGCCAAGGATGAAGGCAACCGGCCTGAAACCACACTGGAAGGGCTGTCCAGCCTGAAGCCGGTGATGGGCCCTGACATGACGATTACCGCGGGCAATGCCTCGCAATTGTCCGACGGTTCCAGTGCCTGTGTGGTGATGGAAGCCAAAACCGCTGAAAAGCGCGGTCTGACCCCGCTGGGCCGCTATGTCGGTATGGCTGTTGCCGGTACGGAGCCTGACGAAATGGGCATTGGCCCGGTCGTCGCGATTCCCAAGCTGCTCGAACGTTTTGACCTCAAGATCGGCGATATCGGCCTGTGGGAACTCAACGAAGCTTTTGCCGTGCAAGTAATTTATTGCCGCGACAAATTGGGCATCGATAACAGCCTGCTCAACGTCAATGGCGGCTCGATTTCCATCGGCCACCCCTACGGCATGACCGGCGCACGCTGCACCGGCCACGCGCTGATCGAAGGCAAACGCCGCGGCGCGAAATACGCAGTTGTCACCATGTGTGTCGGCGGCGGAATGGGCGCAGCCGGCCTGTTCGAGATTTTCTAAGAAGCGTGCGCTTGGTCCGACGAGCATTCGGAACGCTTGCGGCAGTCCTGTTAACGGGCTGCGCAAGCGTTCCGCAGAGCCCGTTGGCAGATGGCCGTTCCTCGCTTCAATATACCGATCTGACCGACGATTTTGCTGCGCTTTACGATGGGGCGTCAGCATTCGGCGAGGCCGAACGTGTTCAGCACATTCGCCAAGGTATGGCGGCCAATATTCCGGGTTTCTATGGTCCCGAGCGGCTGGAAGAAACCGAGGAGCGGTACAATCGGTGGATGGCCGAGTACTTAACCCACTATCCTGAAAAGCGTAAGGATATTGCTGCGGTCTCAGCGCGCTTTTCAGAGATGTTCCACCCGGCGGTGGCAGATTTCGAAACGCGCTTGGGGAAATTACCCGACGACACCTCTATTGCCTTGGTAATAGCCATGGGTGAATTCGACGGCGGAACACGGGAGCTGAACGGTCAGCCATTTCTGCTGTTCGGGGCCGACATGATTGCAGAAATTCATCACGGCGAAGCGCGCGCTTTCCTGCAACATGAACTGGCCCATATTTATCATGATCAGTATTTCGAACATTGCGCTGAGTTATGGTGCAGTCTGTGGAGCGAGGGGCTCGCAGTTCATATAGCAGACGTCTTGAACCCTGCCGCGACCGATGGGGAACTGCTACGCGATTTGCCCGAGCCGATCCGGCCCGCATTGGCGGAACATCGATCTGAGGCGATCTGCACCACTATAAAGTCGCTAGATTCGACAAGTCCGGACGATTTCGCCGCAATTCTGTCGTTCGACCAAATGAACGAACGTCTTCCGGCGCGGTACGGGTATCTGGTTGGTGCCTGGGTTGCAGAGGATCTAGGCCGCGGCCATAGCCTTCAGGAACTCAACCAAATGACCGGGCCTGATCTGCGCACCGCGATTGAGACGTCGCTACGTTCGATGACCAATTGTGAATGAAGCTGCTTGCGCAGCTTGGTGTAAGGACGCATTCTCTGGTTTGTAGACTGGGGGAACGGGAATGGACGTGATCGAAATTCTTGGGATCGCGGGGAGCGTCAGCCTGCTATCGGGTTGGCGCCTTTATCTATCTGTGCTCGCCACCGGTATCGCGATGCATTTTGGCGCGATACCATTGCCCGAGCATCTGGAAAGTCTTCAGGTGCTTGCCAATCCGTGGGTCATGGGGATCGCCGGACTGGCTGCGCTGTTGGAATTTTTTGCTGACAAAGTGGCATGGCTCGATTCCCTTTGGGACGGCGTCCACACCTTCATCCGGCCCGTTGGCGGGGCAATGCTGGCGCTGGCGATCGTCGATCCATCTGATCCGGCAACGCAGGTGATATCATTTATTCTTGGCGGCGGCGGTGCACTGCTGGCGCATGGCGGCAAGGCAGGGGCGCGGGCGGTGATCAACACCAGCCCTGAACCGGTAACCAATGTTGCCATGTCTACCGTCGAGGATATCGCGACTGCAGGGCTGCTCTATGCGGCCTATGAATATCCCTATGCCGCTGGCGCAATTGCGCTGGCGTTGCTGGGGCTGGCGATCTGGTTGCTGCTGCTCGCCCGCCGGATCATCAAGCGAATCTTCGCAGGACCCAAAAAGACCGGCGAAGTATAAAAGCCCCTTAAGCCACCGCGTTCAGACGTGGCTTTTTGGTCTTTGCTCCATGCTTGACGAAGAAATCCTCCACCACAGGCGCAATCTTATCACGCCAGCGGCTGCCGTTGAAAATGCCGTAATGCCCGGCTCCTTCGGCAAGGTAATACTGCTTCTTGCTGTCTGCCAGACCGGTCGCCAGATCGAGCGCAGCCTTGGTTTGGCCAATGCCTGAAATGTCGTCGCGTTCGCCTTCGACGCACAGGATCGCTGTTCGGTTGATAGCCGTGAGATCCACTACCTTGCCGCGATGTTCGAATGTGCCGTTGGGGATCGAATGTTTCTGGAACACTTCTTCCACTGTCTGCAGATAAAATTCCGCAGTCATGTCGCAGACGGAGCGATATTCCTCGTAGAAATCCTTGGTCGCCTGCGCGCTGGTATCATCGCCGGCATTAAGATGTTTGAACATCTCGAAATGGCTCATCATATGCGAACTCAGGTTCATGCTCATGAAACTGGCGAGCTGCAGGAAGCCGGGATAGACCTTGCGCCCGAAGCCGGCGTATTTGAACGGTACAGTGGCGATGACGGTTTGTTTAAACCAACTGAGCGGGCGCTCCATTGCCAGATCATTGACCGTGGTCGGCGCCTTGCGGGTATCGATTGGGCCGCCCATCATGGTCAGGGTGACCGGGCTGGCGCGATGCTTGTCGGCATTCATCAGTGCCGTGGCCGCCAGCGCTGGTACCGACGGCTGGCAGACCGCCATTATATGCGCACCGGGGCCAATGAAATCGAGGAAGTCTATCAGATAATCGATGTAATCATCGAGATCGAATGAGCCGTCCTTGACCGGAACCGTGCGGGCATCCGCCCAATCGGTGATGTATACCTCGCAGCTTTCCACCATCCGCTCGACCGTGCCGCGCAGCAGAGTGGCGTAATGCCCGCTCATCGGGGCAACAATAAGCAATTTCGGCGCATCGTCGGCCAGTCCGGCGCGACGGAATTTGAGCAATTCGCCGAATGGCTTTTTCATCACCAGCGATTCCGCCACCGGTTTATCGGCTCCGTCCACGCTCACGCTTTCAATGCCGAAGGCGGGTTTGCCGCGCGGTGCGGCCGCATGGGCAAACACTTCCAAGGCGGATGCCCCCGACGGACCCAAGCCGAGATAGCCCATCGGCATCCACGGTCTGCCAAGCATTTCGGAGCCAATGGAGGCCCATGCGCTGGCGCTGTTAAGCCATGCGCGCTGCATTTCATGTGCGTGATAGAGCAATTTTTGTCCCCTGCGACCCGTTTTCGGGCAAATTGTTGCATTGCACAATGAACGCTTCATGCGGTCATGGCAATGGAAGGTTGTCTTTATCGTACCTCATGTAAACGTAATGGATGCTTAATCCCCAGCTGAGTGTAGATTTTGCCGCCCTGGGGGTCTAGGCGTCCGGCGATGGATCAAGCTTCACCCACGATTCCCGAGCAAACCGGCAAACCGCAGTTTCTCGAGGTTGAGCCCACCCGGAACACTGCCCAGAGTTCTGACGAGCAAAGTGCTGCCCGAGAACCCAAGCCCGCTAAAACCCTCGGCCCGCTAAAAATGATATGGGCCGCATTGGCCAAATATCCCGGCAAGGTGGCGCTGGCATTTGTCGCCCTGCTGATCACCGCGAGCGCCACCTTGGCGATTCCGGCGGGCTTCAAACTGATTATCGACAATGGCTTTGGTGGCGGCGGCAATCCCGATGATATCGGGCGCTGGTTTCGCTATTTGCTGATGATTGTCGTGGTGTTGGCGCTCGGCACCGCAATGCGGTTCTATTTCGTCAGCTGGCTGGGCGAGCGCGTGGTTGCCGATATCCGGTTGAAAGTGCAGGATAACCTTCTGCGGCTGGCCCCGGCGTTTTATGAAGAAAACAGTCCGAAGGAAATCTCCAGCCGGATGACGGCGGATACCGGCCTGATCGAACAGGTGGTCGGGACGACCGTGTCGGTAGCCCTGCGTAATCTCCTGATGGGGATTGGCGGTACGATCTATCTGTTCTGGCTGGCCCCCGAATTGACCGTCGGGCTGGTCATCGCGATTCCGCTGATCATGCTGCCGATCATGTATTTTGGCCGGCGAGTGCGCAATATCTCACGTTCCAGTCAGGACCGTGTGGCTGACGTGGGCGCGATGGTTTCGGAAACTTTGGGCGCAATGAAAATCGTTCAGGCGTTTAATCAGGAAGAGCGTGAACAATCCCGCTTCGAAACCGCAGTAGAAGCGATTTTCACAACTGCGAAGCGCCGCATCCTGCTGCGCGCGGCGATGACCTCGATCATCATCATGTTCATCTTCGGATCAATCACCCTGATTATGTGGCGCGGCGCGATTGGCGTATCCTCCGGCACAATCAGCGGCGGCACGATTGCAGCCTTCGTCATTACTGGCGGCCTGGTGGCGGGCGCTTTTGGCGCTTTGACCGAGGTTTATGGTGATCTGCTGCGCGGGGCGGGCGCGGCGAGCCGGCTCAACGAATTGCTCAATGAAAAACCTGTAATCGCTCCACCCGAACGCCCGCAGGCATTGCCGCAGCCGCCCCGCGGTAGCCTGTCTTTCCGTAATGTCACCTTCCGTTACCCCACCCGGCTGGAAGTGGCCGCGTTGAAGGACTTCAGCCTAGAGGTTGAGCCGGGCGAAACGGTGGCAATCGTCGGGCCATCGGGCGCCGGTAAATCGACCATTTTTCAATTGGCGGAGCGGTTTTACGATCCGCAAGCCGGGTCCATCCGGGTTGACGGAGTCCCGCTGACCAGCGCCGACCCTGCCGAGATCCGCCGCCGGATGGGATTGGTGCCGCAGGACGGGGTGCTGTTCTCCGCCAATGCGCGTGACAATCTGCGCTACGGCGAATGGGATGCCAGCGACGAGCAAATCTGGGAAGCTGCGCGTGCCGCCAATGCGGAGGATTTCCTGCGCGATTTGCCCGACGGGCTGGATACGTATCTGGGCGAAGGGGGCGCGCGTCTCTCGGGCGGCCAGCAGCAACGGGTAGCGATTGCCCGCGCATTGCTGCGCGATTCGCCGATCCTGTTGCTGGACGAGGCAACCAGCGCGCTGGATGCGGAAAGTGAACAATTGGTTCAGCAAGCGCTCGACCGGTTGATGGAAAACCGTACGACTTTGGTTATCGCCCACCGCCTCGCCACTGTGCGCAAGGCGGACCGGATTGTGGTGCTGGAGGGCGGGCAGATCGTCGAACAAGGCACCCACGCGCAATTGGCGGACGCAGGCGGTCTCTATGCGCGGCTTGCCTCGCTACAATTTGGCGCGGATGAACCTGCCTGAACTGGCACATTGGCGCCAAAAGCCGGTCATTTTTCGATAAAGTTGCAATTGTAACCGACAAGCTGCAACCTGCAGCCGAGGGATCGTCTATTAAGTGGTCCATCACCATAAGGCTCGCTGGTAAGTTTCAAGCAGGGCCGTACTAAACCGGGAGTCGCACCTAATGTTCAAATCCATCCTCGCCATCGGGGGCAGCGCAATGGCGCTTGCGCTTGCAACACCTACTCTTGCTCAGGAAATGGACGGCGAAGAAACCGCCACTCCGACGATGAGCTTCGGCACATGGGGCGTCGACCCAGCCGCGCTTGATCCGGCAATGGATCCGGGCGATGATTTCTTCGCTTATGTGAACGGCAAATGGCTCGCCGAAAATCCCCTCCCGGCGGAATTTTCCCGCTTCGGCGCATTCAATTTGCTGCGTGAAAAATCGACCACAGATGTAAAAGCGTTGGTCGATGAATTGCTTGCCAAAAGCCCTGCCGTTGGCACATCGGAACGGCGGATTGTCGATGCATATCAGGCTTATCTCGATACTGCGGCGATCGATGCGGCCGGCATGGCCCCGATCAATCCCTATCTTTACCGGATTTACGAGGCCGATACGCTCGGCAAGCTGGCCAAATTGTGGGGCCAGCCGGGTATGCCTGGGCCCGTCGGCGGCTTCGTCACAGTCGACCAGAAACAGCCCGATCAATATGTCACCTATGTTGGCAGCGGCGGCTTGGGCCTGCCAGATCGTCAGTACTATCTCGACGAAACCGAAAAAGGCGCCGAGATTCAGCAGAAATATCGCGAATATCTGACGTTTCTCTTCAAGGAAGCGGGTTTCGGCGATCCGGAAATGACCGCGCGCGCGGTGTATGATCTTGAAGATACAATCGCCCGCGAGATTTCATGGGACCGCGCGGTCAGCCGCAACCGTGACCTGACTTACAATGCCGTCACTCCGGCACAGCTGTCTGCGATGGCGGGAAAATTCCCGGTGCAGACGATGATCGACGAAGCCGGGCTGACTGCAGCGACCAAATTCGTTGTGCCGCAAATGCAGCCGACCGAAGAAGAAATAGCCGAGCTAGGCCTGACGCCGGACTATGTCGCCAAAATTGGCAAGGGCACGCCCGGCATGTTCGAATTGCTGGCCAGCTATGATGTCGCAACATTGCAGGCGTGGACGGTTGCCAGCCTGCTTTCCGGCAATTCCTCGGCGATGCCAACGCGTTTCGACGAAGCGAATTTCGAATTTTTCGGTAAGACATTACAAGGCACACCGGAGCAGCGCCCACGCTGGAAACGCGCCATAGCCGAGGTGGAGGGTCATCTTGGCGAGGTGCTCGGCAAAAGCTATGTCGAACGGAATTTCCCAGCTGAAAACAAGGCTGCAATGGACGCCTTGGTTGAAAACCTTCGTACAGCCATGGGCGAAAGCATCGATCAGCTAGATTGGATGGGCGCTGAAACCAAGGTTGAAGCCAGGGCCAAATTGGCAGCCTTTGATCCGAAAATCGGTTACCGCGACGAGCTGGAAACCTATGACAGTCTGACAATTGTTGCGGGTGATCCGATCGCCAACCGGATGGCCGCCGCCGCATGGGGCTGGCAGGACAATATCTCCAAGCTGGGCGGCCCGATTGACCGCACCGAGTGGGGAATGTTGCCTCAGACGGTCAACGCTTATTACAATTCAACCAAGAACGAGATCGTTTTTCCTGCCGCGATCCTGCAGCAGCCATTCTTCGGCATCACTGCTGATCCAGCCGTAAATTACGGGGGCATTGGCGGTGTGATTGGTCATGAAATGGGGCACGGTTTCGATGATCAGGGTTCCAAGAGCGACGGCACCGGTCTGCTGCGCAATTGGTGGGAGCCAAGCGATTTGGCGGCGTTTACCGAGCGCACCGACGCACTTGTTGTGCAATATAACGGGTTCTGCCCGCTTGATGACGGAAAAACCTGCGTCAACGGGCGGCTGACGCTGGGCGAAAATATCGGCGATCTGGGCGGACTGAGCCTGGCTTACCGCGCTTATAAATTGTCGCTAAATGGCCAAGAAGATAAGGTGATCGACGGGCTGACCGGCGACCAACGCTTCTTCCTCGCATGGGCGCAAGTCTGGCGCTCGGCCCAGCGGGAAGACAATGCCCGCCAACGCCTGCGGACCGATCCCCATAGCCCCGAGGAATTCCGCGTGAACGGCGTCGTGCGCAACATGGACGCTTGGTATAAAGCATTCTACGTGACGCCGGACGATGCGCTGTATCTCGCGCCGGAAG
>JBBKWK010000138.1:0-23624 GCA_037968915.1 Pontixanthobacter sp. | reverse complement strand
TTGCCTTCGATTTGCCCCATTTCGCGAATGGCGTGACGCAGGCGGACCATAACTTCCTGCCCTTCATCGCTTAGCATCTGGCGTCTTGCATCAAGCAAGGCGCCATCGCGAAGCAAGCCAACACTTTCGTCCATTTCAGCGAATTTCGCTTGCGTCAGATTTTCAATTCGATCGAGCAGCTGGATCTGACGAACAGATGCATCTTTCCCCACCAGCTGGCGCAACCGGTCGAGCGCTGGTTGATATTGGCTCCGTCCTGTCTGGTAGGGTTCGAGATACCTTCGGTCGAGCGTGATCAGATAGCCGCGTTGACCGGTCTCCGCATTAAGGGCGGCGCTGCCGACATCGCGCAACTCGTCCAAAATCAACGCTGTGTCGCGGGACTGCTCACGCTGTGCCCGCTCGGCTTCGATCGTTTGGAAAACGAGGAACAGACCAGCAATCATTGCTCCGCCGATCACACTCAGCAGCACAAGATTGGTCCAGCGCGTGAAATGGCTGCTACCCATCATGCGTATCAAGGCGGACGAGGCCGCGGTCAGTGTGCTGCTCCCCAGTTAAGTCCGCTGCCGATCTCAATCCCCAGCGGCACATCCAATTGCACGGCCGGCAGCGCGGCATTTGCCATTACCGCTTCGATCACCGGCTTGGCTGCCTCGACATCACCTTCGGGTAGTTCAAATACCAATTCATCGTGGACCTGCAGCAGCATTCGGACATCGTCGAGGCCAGCTTCGCGCAGTGCCGGGAGCATCCGGACCATAGCGCGCTTGATGATGTCTGCGCTGGTCCCTTGAATGGGCGCATTGATCGCGGCTCGTTCGCTGCCCTGGCGTTCATTCGGGTTTTTCGAATTGATTCGCGGGAACCACGTCTTGCGGCCGAATAAAGTCTCGGAATAGCCGCGCTCCCGCACGCTCTCCAAGGTCGTCACGATATAGCGCTGGATACCCGGGAAACGCTGGAAATAGGTGTCGATCATTGCCTGCGCTTCGTCGGCCTCCACGCCCAGACGGCCCGCCAGTCCCCAGCGCGAAATGCCGTAGAGAATGGCGAAATTGATCGTCTTGGCCTGCGCGCGCGTATCGCGGTCAACACTGCCGAACATCTCCTGCGCGGTGCGCGAATGGATGTCCTGCCCTTCCGCAAAGGCTTCTTTCAACGTCGGAACATCAGCCATATGTGCTGCCAGCCGCAGTTCGATCTGGCTGTAATCGGCGGCGAGAAGTACGTTGCCCGGTTCGGCCACGAAGCTTTCGCGGATTTGCCTCCCAATGGCGGTCCGGATCGGGATGTTCTGTAAATTTGGGTCGGTGGAGGACAAACGCCCGGTTTGCGCGCCGACCAGAGAATAGCTGGTGTGGACGCGGCCAGTGGCGGGATTGATCGCCGCTTGCAGCGCATCGGTATAGGTCGATTTCAACTTCGATAGCTGGCGGTATTCAAGCACCTTGTTGGCAATCGGCGCGCCTTGATCGGCGAGCTTTTCCAGAATCGCCTGATCGGTAGAATACTGTCCGCTCTTGCCTTTGCGGCCGCCCTTGTAGCCCAGCGTATCAAACAGCACGTCGCCCAATTGCTTGGGGCTGCCAATGGTAAATTCCTTGCCCGCCAGTTCGTGGATTTCACCCTCCAGCTTACCGATTTCAGCGGCAAATTCCTTGGACAATTTGGCCAGGCTTGGCCGGTCGACTTTGATACCTTCGCGCTCCATCCCGGCGACAACCTGAATTAGAGGCCGGTCAACCCGCTCATAAACCTGCGTTCCGCCTTCGGTCGCCAGTCGCGGTTTGAGATGCTGGTATAGCCGCCAGGTCACATCCGCATCCTCGGCGGCATATTCGGTTGCCCGGTCCAGCGGGACCTCGCCAAACGGAATTGCCTTCTTGCCGGTTCCGCATACTTCTTTGAATGACAACGGCGTATGGCCAAGATGGCGCTGGGACAGTTCATCCATCCCATGCCCGCCGCCAATCCCGTCCAGCGAACGACCTGCATCCAGATCGAAACTGATCACCATCGTATCGTCAATCGGTGCAACCTGCGCGCCATAGCGGGAGAGGACGTTGAGATCATACTTGATGTTCTGGCCGATTTTGATCACCGCTTCGCTTTCAAGCAGCGGTTTCAGCGCGGCTAACGCAGCGTCGCGGTCCACTTGCCGCGGCTTTTCAGACAGCAGATCATGTCCGCCATGCGTCAACGGGATATAGCAGGCATCATTGGGGCCTAGGCCTATGCTGATGCCAACCAGATCGGCCTGCATCGCATCCAATGCGCTGGTTTCGGTATCCACTGCCAACACGCGCAAGTCCATCGCGCGGCGGATCCAGTGCTGGAGGGTGTCCATATCCTGCACGCACACATACGCGCTACGGTCTACTGCGGGCATCTCGGGCACTGCCTGCCGGTCACCTTGCGCTGTTTCCGAGGCAGCGTGAACCTGTTTCGCCGGATTGAGATCATTAGTGCGGTCCGGGCTGCCGCTGCCCGCATCAAGGCGGCGCAGCAGACTGGAAAAGCCGTGCGTCTGCAGGAATGCAGCAAGCGGTTCCGAAGGAACTCCGTCCAGCGCAAAGTCTTCGAGCGGAACCGGCAGGTCGCAATCTTCCTTCAGCGTCACTAGCACCCGGCTGAGCTCGGCCATTTCGCGCTGTTCGATCAGGCGTTCTTTCAGTTTGGAGGTCTTCATGCCCTCGGCTGCATCCAATGCACCGGTCAGATCGCCATGTTCCTGAATCAACTTGGTCGCCGTTTTCGGGCCGACCCCGTACACGCCGGGAATATTGTCCACCGAATCGCCCATTAGCGCCAGCACATCGCCAACCTTTGTGGGCGGAACGCCGAATTTCTCCTCCACCTCGGGAATACCGATCCGGGCGTTTTTCATGGTGTCGAGCATATCGATCGCGCCGATGTCACCGTCGCGGTCACCGATCAATTGCATCAGATCCTTGTCCGATGAAACGATGGTCACATCCCATCCGCGCGCGGCGGCTGCGCGGGCGTAAGACGCAATCAGATCGTCGGCTTCCAACCCTTGCTCCTCGATACAGGGCAGGCTGAAGGCGCGGGTGGCATCGCGTATCAGTGGGAATTGCGGAATTAGATCTTCGGGAGGGGGCGGCCGGTTGGCTTTGTATTCCGGATAAATATCATTGCGGAAGGAATGGCTCGATTTATCGAGAATCACCGCCAGATGGGTCGGGCCGATCGCTTTGTCCAAATCCGCCGCCAGCTTCCACAGCATGGTAGTATAGCCGTAAACTGCGCCCACCGGTGTTCCTTCGGGATTGGTCAGTGGCGGCAGCCGGTGATAGGCGCGGAAAATATAGGCGGACCCATCAACCAGATAGAGATGCTGTTTTTCGGACATGGCGCTGCTGGTAGCAGCGGAATCGGGCAAGGTCAGCCTGCATTCTGCGCCAATGGCGGAACCTTAGT
The DNA here is from genome assembly GCA_037968915.1 of Pontixanthobacter sp. Classification (GTDB taxonomy): domain Bacteria; phylum Pseudomonadota; class Alphaproteobacteria; order Sphingomonadales; family Sphingomonadaceae; genus Allopontixanthobacter. The sequence goes on along the minus strand of JBBKWK010000138.1, from coordinate 20,180 downwards.
CGGCAAGATTTATCCACAGGCTGAAAAAATCGCAAAGGCAAATGTGGCGGTTTTCAGCCAATCTTGGCGAAATTGAGGCAAAAAAGTGGCGAAATGCCACAATTGCCCTTGCGTTGACACATTATCGCCATTATTCAGCCCTCAGAAGCCGACCACCCGGTCGACCTCACGCATGACCTCGAAGGGGCGTGCGACAATCACTCGCTGTTTAAGGAATTTTTAACATGCGTAAGTTCGTTCTTGCTGCCGCCGCTGCTGGCGCCGCTCTTTCCCTCGTTGCTTGTTCGGAAGCTGCTCCTGAAGCTGAAACCGACACAGCCATGGCTGATGCCGAAGCAAACATGGACACTGCTGAAGTAGTTGATGCGACTGCAACCGACGTTGCTGCAACCGCCGATGCTGCTGCTGCAACTGCTGAAGACACAATGGCGACAGAAACACCGGCTCCTGCAGCTGAGTAATTTTCTGAGTTCAATCTAATTTAAGGAATTTTAATATGCGTAAATTCGTACTTGCCGCCGCTGCTGCTGGCGCTGCTCTTTCTCTCGCCGCTTGTTCGGAAGGCACCCAGGACGCAACTGCAGATGCAGCTGATTCCGCAATGGCCGATACCGAAGCCAACATGGAAGCAACCGGCGATGCAGTTGAAGGCGCCGCAACAGACGTTGCTGCTGCTGCTGACGAAACTGCTGCAGACGCTGAGTCCGCAATGCAGAACCAGACCGAAGCTGAAGCTCAGGCTGACTAATTTCGAACTTGTTTCGAAAAACAAATCGGGCGGCACCGCAAGGTGCCGCCCTTTTTGATTCTGCTATTGAACGGTGCCAATCGGGTCCGAACGGATCAGTGATTAGCCGCCATTATAGGTCGCTTTGGCCCAGTTTTTTTGCGCCGAGGCAGCGTATCCATCGTACAGCGCCCGTGCGATCTCCGCGATCCGCGCTTCACGCGCACCGCGTGAACCCTGGCCGGTGACATAAATCGCCACCGCAATTGCCCGTCCATCGGGGCTTTGGATAATTCCGATATCGCTTGAGGTGTTGTTCAGCGAACCGGTCTTATGCGCCACCTGTGCTGACGATGGGAGCAGGGCAGGAATCCGCCGTGTCCCGGTTCGGCAACGCTCCATCGCGCCGAGAATTACCCGGCGGCTCGAAGCGGAAAGGAACTTACCCTGATAAAGCCCGGCCAGCAGATCAATCATGGCTTGCGGTGAGGCGCTGTCGCGTTGATCGATATGCGCGGCGGGATCAAATTCGCCGTCATCACGAACCAGCGTGGCGATATCGCGGTCTAGCCGGAATTCGCGAATACCCGAACGGCGGGTCCAATTATTGACCGCGCTCGGACCGCCTACAACGGCGAGCAGCGCATCGGTGGCCGAATTGCTGCTGCGGGTGATCATCAGTTCGATCAATTCGGACGCTGGCAGATAGGCACCGCGTTTAACCGGTGCCACGCTGCTCGAATATTTGGCTGATCGGATCGGGATCAACAGCGGAAATTCGCTCGATAGCGTCCAGCGGCCCTGCTCCACGCCTTCCATGAAGGTCGCCGCAATGGCGATCTTGCTGGTGCTGGCCATAGGGAAACGCTGATCGCCCAATATCGAAACTTGTGCGCCAGTTGCCAGATCAATCGCTGCGACACCGATGCGGCCCTTGTCGCCATCCGCCAGTCTGGCAATCTGGCGTTCCAGACTGTTGTCGTAAACTGCTGAGAAGTCTTGCGGCGCGCGGGTCTGCGTGCCGAAAGCGCTATCGAATGACGCTTCGAAATTGGTGGTTTGCGCGCTCGCTCCGCTGGACGGCGCAACGATTGCGCCCGCCAAGGCGACAGCTGCACCGATCGATCTAAAAAGTCCCTGTTTTACAATCATGCTAGTAGAAATACTCCAAACAAGGTGAGTATTCCCTTAATGAACGGCAAAACTTTGCCGACAAGCTAAAACTGACGAAAAGTGTCGCATGCGCGACAAAATATTTCGTCAGGCTTGCGAAATGGCTTTCTCGATCCGCTCGGTTGGTTCGCCCGACAGCGTTTTTGCGATCTCGCCGACCAAGCGGCTTTTCAGCTCCTTGTGGTAATGGCGGCGCATTTCGCCAAGGGTCTTCGGGTCTGCGATAATGGCAATATGTTCAAACTTGCCTTCGATGGCCTGCGTGTTGAGCCACTCGGCTGCGGCTGCTCCATGGGCGAGCTCGTTGAGATCGGTATTGCCGGTTTTTTGGCCCGCATCATCCTGATGACGAACACCAGCGCTGAAATTGGTCGGGTCCAGATCGGGCTTGGCAAGCTTTTTCAGAGAAGGTTCAAGAGGCTGACCTTTGTTTTGCATCAATATGAAATTCTCGCCATCGACAATCGCGACATAGGAATTTTGCGGCAGTTTCATGAAATTCTCTCCTGTTAATCAACCAACGGTCGAGATCGAAATTTGTTGCAGGTACTTGGTGGGAAGGTAGTAAGCGCAGATGAAAAGTAATTGGACAATCGGTATTATCGGGGGCTCCGGCCTTTATCAGATCGAAGCGCTGGAAGATGCACAATGGATCAAGGTCGAGACACCGTGGGGCGATCCGTCGGATGAAATTCTCTGCGGCCGGATCGGGCCGGTTCAGGTCCGCTTCCTGCCTCGCCACGGACGCGGGCACCGGATTCCCCCATCCGAGATCAATGCCCGGGCCAATGTGGATGCGTTGAAGCGCGCCGGTTGTACCGATCTGCTGGCGATATCCTCGGTCGGGTCGCTGCAGGAAGATTTGCCGCCCGGCCATTTCGTGGTGGTGGACCAGTTCATAGACCGCACAAGGATGCGCCCGTCGAGCTTTTACGGCAGCGGAATGGTTGCCCATGTTTCGATGGCAGAACCGGTGTGTGATCGATTATCAGGCTATGCTGCCAAGGCGGTCAAGAAGGCTGGCGGCATGCTCACCAAAGGTGGAACGTATCTGGCGATGGAGGGTCCGCAATTTTCGACCCGCGCTGAAAGCAATCTCTATCGTACATGGGGTGCCGATGTAATTGGCATGACAGCAATGCCCGAAGCCAAATTGGCCCGCGAGGCAGAGCTGCCTTACGCGCTGATCGGCATGGTAACCGATTACGATTGCTGGCGCGGCGATACGGCATTCGTAGAGGTAAGCGAAGTTATCGCGCAGATGCATGCCAATGGTGAAATTGCGCGCGGGGCAGTCGAGGCATTCATTGCCGGGCTGCCGGAAAAGCGCAGCGCCTCTCCGCTCGATACGGTTCTGGATCATGCGCTGATTACTGCAGATGACTCGCGCGACCCCGCGATGCTGGCGAAGCTCGACGCGGTTGCCGGCCGGGTCCTTTGAGTCGCGGCAAAGGTCGCTAATAGCTCGACAAGGGTTTGACCGTGGTTCACACCGAAAAAATGAAGGAAGAACCAGAGCAACCGATTTTTGGACCAGAGACCACGGCGCTTGATGCGCCGCATCCGCCGCAGATCAAGGTGAAACGCTCACTGGCCAAGGCGGTTTCCTGGCGCACTGTGGGCACAATTGATACGCTGATCCTGTCCTATCTTTTGATCACCTATCTCGGCCCCATGTTCGGGCTGGAAACTTCTGCGGGCGAGGCGCTGGAATCGGCGAGCTATATCGCCATTACCGAAGTTATCACCAAATCGGTGTTCTATATAATGCACGAACGGTTCTGGGTGTGGCTGACTTGGGGCACGTCGGTGGTAGGCGGCAAACGCAAGGAAACCTATGCGCGCTCCACCACCAAGACCGCGACATGGCGCACGATCGGCTCGCTCGACACGATGGTTCTGGCCTGGTTCTTTACCGGCAATATCGGCACCGCCATGTCCATCGGCGGGCTGGAAGTATTCACGAAGCTAATCCTGTACTTCTTCCACGAACGGGTCTGGTCACATATCGGTTTCGGGATTGTCCACGGCTCTCCCGCCGCTGAAGCCAAATAGTTCGCCCGCGAGAAATCAGGCCGAGCAGCTTGCTCCGCCCAACACACAAAAACGCGCGCAATGGGGGTGGTTGAGCGAAATTTCGCCTGACGCCTCGGCCAATGAACCGCCCATATCAAACCCCGGATCATAGGGGATCAGTGTACATGCGGCGACGCGGGGTTTCGGCTCGCCCTTGCGGTGGACGACCATGCGGCTGGTTGCGCACATGATGTCTGCCGGGTCTTTGCCCAGGATTCCCCAGCACGCGGTGGTGATTTCGGCAATATCGGCGCGCTCGTCCATTTCCGGAAACAACACCAATTGCATCGGATCGGCAGCGACCACAGCAATTTCTTCCGCCGCGAACAACGCTGCATAGCCAGCCCGTTCGTCGGCTTCGCCCTCGCCGGGAAGCATCCGGCCCGCGACCGCGATCGAAAAACCATTGGCAGACAGCCAGCGAAGCCCGTCCAATCCAGCTGCCCAGCTTCGCGGCCCACGCTCTGCTTCATGCGCGGCCTTTGTGTGGTGGTCGAGGCTGACGCGAATGGTCAATTTGGTGCCGAACTGCTCGCGTAGGTCCAGCAGCTCGCTTTCATATCGCCGCATCGGTTTCATCGCGTTGGACAGGACCAGTGCGTCATGGCCGCGTTTCAAGGTATCGGTCAGCATCGCCAGAAATTCAGGATTCATGAACGGTTCGCCGCCGGTAAAGCCAATCTCCGACGTCGGCAGGCCGGTTGCCGCAATCTCGTCCAGATATGCGGCCACGTCTGCGGCTTTGAGATAGACCAAAGCATCGTTGGTCGGGCTGCTTTCGATATAACAGGTCGCGCAGGCCAGATTGCACAACGTACCGGTGTTGAACCACAGTGTTTCAAGCGCGGTCAGGGACACAAATGCACGCGGTTCGCCTGTCACTGTCCGATCCGGGTCAGAGAATTTCTCAATGGGCAGGGCGCTGGCTGCAACCTGAAACGGGGAGGGGCCGACCGGCGTATTACGGCCCTTGGTGCGTGTATCGTTCAATTGAAAACCTTACGTAATTTGGCAATGAGGCCGGCCCATTTCTTGGGGATCCCGCCAAACACGGTCGGCTCCCAGACAGCAAAGGCGGCGGCCTTGGAAATCTCGCTGCGGGTCGGATAGGAAATTATTGCCGAGCCCATTGCGAAGCTGGAGCTTTTGCCGGTGATCGCCTGCGTCCATGGTAACAGCAATTCGCCTGCATTCTTCCCGACAATGGTCGCCCCGAGCACTTTTTTACCCTTGAAGACGACCTTCAGGAAGCCGTCGGTCGACGCCTCGGCGACGGCGCGTTCATTGTGATCGAAGCCTTCTTTGATTACGCTGATCTTGTCGCCGAATTTCTTCCGCGCATCTGCCTCTGTCATGCCGATCTGTGCCAGTTCGGGTTCTACATAGGTGCACCACGGAAGGGCAGACCAATCAACTTTCGCCGGAACTCCCAAGGTGATTTCTAGCGCCACATTGGAACCTTCATAACCCGACACATGGGTCAGACGGGGCCCGTCTCGGCAATCGCCAATTGCATAGATTGATTTCACCGAGCTGCGACGACGTGCATCCACGATGATGCCGTTGCGGTTAGTTTCGATTCCGACGTTTTCCAAGCCGAGCTGATCGATATTGGGTGTGCGGCCAACTGCGATCAGCAAATGCGTACCCGAAATTTCCAGGCCATCTTTGACCGCAATGGTGATCGCACCGGCGCTGCCGCTGACCTTGGCCGCCTTGCCGTCGACAAATTTCACACCTTCGGCCGCCAGCTTGGCGGCTACGACCTCGACCGCTTCGGGATCATCGCGGCCCATTAACCGGCCCGGATTGATCACGGTCACCTGGCTACCCAATCGGCGGAAGCCTTGCGCCATTTCCATCCCGATCACCCCGCCGCCAACGATCACCAGATGGCCGGGCAATTCGGACAGATCGAACAGGTTTTCATTGGTCAGATAAGGGACGGCGTCCAGGCCCTCGATCGGCGGAACGGCTGGTTTTGAACCCGTCGCAATCACAATTCTTGGAGCGCGCAATTCCCGTCCGCCCACTTTAACGCTGTGCTTGCCAGTAATGGTTGCCCGTTCGCGGAACACTTCGCAGCCCATTTCCTCGAACCGTTCCTGCGAATCGTGCGGCGCGATATGCGCGATGGCTTCATGTATGTGCTTGTGCACGCCGGCCCAGCTTACCTGCGGCGTAGCCAGCGCCACGCCCAGCGCATCTTTGCCGCCCTCCGCCGCACGTTTGGCTGCGGTGATTAAGGCCTTAGACGGGACGCAGCCATTGTTGAGGCATTCTCCGCCCATTTCATGCGCTTCGATCAGCGCGACTTTCAGCCCGAACAGCGCACACCCTCCGGCGGCAGTAAGTCCTGCGGCACCGCCGCCAATTACGATTGCATCATGGGTAAATTTCATATCCGGGCCTGTTGTAACGAATTGGTGCTGCACAGCGAATGTATTTATGCCAAGCGCCTTGGCAGATTTGCGGCACGCTTGCTGCATCCATTCGCATTGCGAGGACCGGAAGTTACATGAATATCGAAAATAGCCGTGATTATTACGGCAAAGTGCTGGAGGGATCAGGCGATCTCAAGACGGATGCCTGCTGTACCGCCGAAGCGCCGCCGCCAACAATCATGGCTGCGATGATGAATGTTCATGAAGAAGTGCGCGCGCGCTATTACGGCTGCGGCCTGGTCGCCCCGCAGGCGATCGAGGGCGCGCATATCCTCGATCTGGGATCGGGCAGCGGGCAGGACGCCTACATTCTCAGCCAGTTGGTCGGTGAATCCGGGTCGGTAACCGGGGTGGACACCACGCCGGAGCAGCTGGCGGTGGCGAACGAACATCTGGAATGGCACGCCGAAAAATTCGGTTATGCGAAATCGAATGTGATGTTCGTCGAAGGTGATATCGAGCAGCTTGATGCGTTGGATTTGCCCGCGGGGCATTACGATGTGATCGTGTCCAATTGCGTGATCAATCTGGTGGCAGACAAGGCTGCGGTTTTCGCAGCCGCGTATCGGTTGCTGAAAACCGGCGGCGAGCTGTATTTCTCGGATGTATATGCGGACCGGCGCGTTCCGGCGGCACTGATGGATGATCCCGTGCTGCACGGTGAATGCCTGTCCGGCGCGCTCTATTGGGGCGATTTCCATGCCTTGGCAAAGAACGCAGGTTTCGCCGATCCGCGCCTGGTAACCAGCCGACCACTCGGAATTGGCGATCCCGCCATTGCCAAAAAGCTCAGCGGAATCGCTTTCAACTCCGCAACCTACCGCCTGTTCAAGTTGGACGGGCTGGAACCGGAGTGCGAAGATTACGGTCAGGCAGTGCGCTACAAAGGCACGGTTGCCGGGTCAGAACGCGTGTTCGAACTCGACGGCCACCACCAGATCGAGGCGGGACGGATGTTCCCGATTTGCGGCAATAGCTGGAAGATGCTGGCCGAGACCCGTTTTGCCGAACATTTTGAATTTTCGGGCGATTTTTCCAAGCATTACGGGGTGTTTCCCGGTTGCGGCACCGATAGCCCCTTTGCGGGCAACACCAGTGGCGCGGCGGATGAAGCGGCACGCTGTTGCTGAACATTTTCCTGACCGGTGCCGCCGGATTAATCGGCGGCGAGATTGCTGCGCGCCTGCAGTCCGCCGGGCACCGGGTGACCGCGCTGGTCCACAAAAATCACGACATTCGCGCCAATAATGGCAGCGCGGTAAGCCCGTATGAGGTGGTCGTGGGTGATGTATCGGCACCGATGTTTAACTGGGACCAAGCGAAATTTGACCGGCTCACCAATGCAGCTGATCTACTGATCCATTGCGCCGCCACCGTCCGCTTCGATCTGGAAGAAAAGCAATATGCCCGCGTCAATATTGGCGGGGCGGCGAATGCGGTAGAATTTGCCCGCGCCGGGGATATGCCCCTGCTCCATGTCAGCACCGCCTATGTTTGCGGAACGCGGGATGGCCAAATCCTCGAGAGTGATCCATTGTCGGACCGCGGTTTTGCCAATGGTTATGAAAAATCCAAGGCCGCGGCTGAACGGCTGGTCCGGGCCAGCGGCGTGCCCTTTGCCATTGCCCGTCCCAGCATCGTGGTGGGGGACAGCATCAGCGGCGCAATCCGCCAGTTCGACACTACTTATGCTGCATTCAAACTGATTGCCGAGGGCCATGTCCGCCACATGCCAGCCCGCAGCGGAGCGACGCTTGATTTCGTGCCGATTGATCATGTCGCGGGCGGCCTAGTCGAAATTGCAGAGAATATGCGCAAGGCAGTCGGCGGGACCTTTCATCTGGTCTCGGGCAGGCCAATCCCGGTCACGGAATTCACGGCTGCGATCGCTGCTTTCCCCCAATTCCACCGACCTGAATTGGTCGAGCCAGAGCGCTTCGACCCGGCTGCATTGCCGCCGTTGGAGCGGCGGTTATATCGCCGTGTGGCGGGGCTTTACGCCAGTTATTTCCAGCGCAATCCTATATTCGATGACCGTGAGGCTCAGGCAATTGCCGGGCGGGTTTGCCCACCAACTGACGGGAAATATCTGCACCGGTTGATCAGCCATTGTATCGATGTCGAATTTTTAGCAGGGGAGCCTGCTGAGGCAATCTGAACCGCACTAGCGAACATGCGGATAATGCCTCTCCAGCCGGGCCCGCGCACCGAAGGCCCATAGGATACCGACTTTGAAGTAAATCCAGTTCGCTTTCAGCGGCCCCCACGCAGCGATCCGCCGGTCGGACGTTTCTATCCAGCGCGGAACCAGCCTGATCCTGCCGAGCTTCGCCAATTTGATGCACAGATCCGCTTCCTCCATCACCGGAGTGCCGGGGTCACAGCCGCCAACGGCCAGATACTGGCCCCTGCGAAAGAACATCGCATGGTCGCCGAATAGCAACCGTACCCCTTGGAAAAACAGATGCGGCCGGGTGATCAGCGGAGCATACCAGGTCTTGATCCAGTTGTGGAACGTGGTGAACCAGCGGGTTTTGTCCGGTCCCTTTATCAGCGGAGTAAAGCCCGCCAGCGCGACATTCGGATCAGCCATCTCGGCCTCGATCACGGCGATCATATCGCGCGGTGGGACGGTATCGGCGTGCAGCACGCAGACCAGCTCGGTTCTCGCCGCCGCCACACCGGCATTAATCTGAATTGCCCGGCCAGGCGCCGTGGTGATGATCCGCCAACCACTGGTCCGGAGCAAATCAGCGGTCGCATCAGCACTGCCGCCATCGACCGCGATAATTTCTGTCGGGGGAGGGTCCAGCGCGGCTATGACCTCGAACAATTTCGGCAGCGCGCGTTCTTCATCCAGCACCGGAATGACCAGTGTTACCGCGCTCACGGCAGGAATTCCGGCCAATCGGCAAGGTCTTCCGCAGTATCGACATCACTCAGTTCCGGCAGCACCGCGGGCCGGATCCCAGCTGTGACAAACCGCTGCAAGGTTTCCGCAAACACCAGGGGCGTGCTCCATTCCATGTCGCGGAAGGCAAAATCCGCATCCTCGCGGTAACCCAGCAAATAGTATCCGCCGTCGCTGGCCGGGCCGATCACCATGGGATCGGTTTCCAGCGTATCGCGCGCGGCGCGCAGGACAGCGGGGGTTAGGCCGGGACAATCGCTGCCGACCACGATGGCGGGCGCAGGAACGCGGGCAAGTTTGGCGCTAAGGTCGCCCTCGCCTTGCTCGACAATTTGCAAATCTTCGCCGAGCCCGGCGCGAAAGGCATCGGGCGCCGCCCCGGTCACCCGCAACTCGAATGGAACGCCGCTCGCCCGCGCGACTTCGACGGTATGGGCGAGCAGTTTAGTGTATATCGCCGCCGCTCCGACAGCGCCGAAGGCCGGAATCAAACGGGTCTTGGCCTTGCCCGGTTCGGGCCATCGGGCGAAAATGGAAATCAGCGTGTCGGCCATGAATTGGCGATAGCGGCTCGACGGGCGCGGGGCCATAGGGCATGACTCTCTGCTATGTCCCGCGCCAGCCTTGCCTTTGCCCTTGGTGCCGCCGCCGTCGTGGTTGCGGTGGTGATTGGCGAGCAAAAACGACCTTTACGCAAGCGGGTTCGCGAGACCGTCCCGCGCACGTTACGCAATGTGGCGATGGGGGCCAGCTGCGCCGCGGTAATCGCTGCGGTGGAACAGCCGCTGACCAAACGGATCGCGCGGTCCAATCTCGTAAACCGCAGGGGTTTCGCCCGGCATTTGCCGCGTCCTCTGCGGGTTATCGGCGGCGTGGCGGCGATGGATTACGGTTTTTACCTGTGGCACATCGCCACCCATAAAGTGCCGTTCCTGTGGCGCTTCCACCGGATACACCATCTCGATCCGGACATGGACGCCTCGACCGCAATGCGTTTTCATGCCGCCGATATGCTCGTATCTTTGCCGTGGCGGCTGGTGCAGGTACGGCTGGCCGGGGTCAGCCCCAAGAGCCTCGCACTGTGGCGGCATTTCTTCAATTTCTCGATCCTGTTCCACCATTCCAATTTGCGCTTGCCCGGGAAATGGGACGAACGGCTTGCAAATGTTCTGACGACTCCGAAAATGCACGGCATCCACCATTCCAACGTGCGTGAGGAACGCGACAGCAACTGGACTAGCGGCCTGAGTTTCTGGGACCGGCTCCACGGCACGTTCCGACAAGATGTGCCGCAGAGAGATCTGGTGATCGGTGTGAGCGATCCGGCAGCGGAAGAAGACGAAATATTGGAAAATACCCTGACCGCGCCGTTTAAACCATTTCCTTCGGCCAAACGGACCATGTGACTGGCTATTTGTGTAATAGGTCTTGACGAATTGCCGGTTTTGAGTGCCCTTGTGCAATCTGAAAATATCTCAACAGGGTCGCACCAACATGAAACCTATCACCATTCGGTCGCGCGAAGTTGTGCGCCATTCGCTCATGGCAATTTTGCTGTCCTCTGCATCTGTTGCAGGCGCGCAAGATGTGCAGATTGTCCAGCCGGGCGCGCCTGGGCAAGCCACCAAGCAGATTAGCGCGGATCAGGCTGTAGCATTGGCTAATGCCAGCTATTCGCCCGCCGATGTCATGTTCATGCAGCATATGATCGTCCACCACCGGCAAGCGGTGGAGATGTCGGCGCTGGTAAAGGACCGAACCAACCGCGAGGAAGTGGTGGCGGTCGCGGGACGGATCGACGCGTCGCAGGCTGACGAAATGGAATTCATGTCCAAATGGCTCTCCGACCGCGGGGAGCCGGTTGGGGCGCTCATGATGGCCAAGATGGCCGAGGCTGCCAAAATGGCCAAGATGAACCATTCGGCACATGCGGATCACGATATGAAACCGATGATGGGAATGGCCACACCCGAGGACATGAAACGCCTGGCCGCGACCAAGGGCGGCGAATTCGACCGGCTGTTTCTGGAATTGATGATCGCCCACCACGATGGCGCGGTAAAGATGGTCAAGGAGCTGCTGGAACAGCCGGGATCAGCCTATGACCCGGTGATGTTCGAATTTACCAATGATGTGAATACCGAACAAACGGCAGAGATCGAGCGGATGAATGCGCTGCTTTCCAGCCTGTCCACTGATCCGCGGGCGAATTTGGCTGCCGGTTTCCGCGATGCTGGACAAGCGATCAGCGGCTTGCGCTTGCTGGCGGAGATGCCGAAACCGGCGGGGTTCTTTGATCCGAAAAACCCTGCCGATCTCGCGCCGCCCAAACCCAAGAAGGATGCCAAGGACGGTGAGAAGAAGGACGGGGCTGAACCTACCGACGTAGCTGTGCCTGCACCGGCCGCTGAAGAATCTTCCGATCTTGCTGGCCTCAAGCGCGACAAGGACGAGGATAAGACCAAATTCAGCGAGCGATCCCCGCTGCTCGATTTCGCCAATACCGACATGGCATTTTCCGGTGATACGCTGGTGGTCGGCAATTATCATGGGTTCAACATTTACAAATTGGCCCAAGACGGCCTGCCCAAATTGCTGAGTTCGGTGGTGTGTCCCGGCGGGCAAGGCGATGTATCGGTTGTCGGAGACTTGCTGATCATGTCGGTCGAACAAACCCGGGGCCGCGTGGATTGCGGGCTACAAGGCATAATCGGAGATGTCAGCGCGGAGCGGTTCCGGGGCCTGAGAATATTTGACATCAGCGATCGCGCGCGTCCGGTGCAGGTGGGTCAGGTGCAGACCTGCCGCGGCTCGCACACCCATTCTGTGGTCTCGCAGGACGCGAATTCCATCGTGGTCTATAATTCGGGCACAGGCCGGGTTCGCGAGGAGAAGGAGCTAGCCGGCTGCATCGGCGAAGTTCCGGGCGATGACCGGACCGCCCTGTTCCGCATCGACGTGATCGAAATCCCGGTTGCCAATCCGGCAGCCGCGCGGATTGTCGACAGTCCGAAAGTCTTTGCCGACCCTGAGACGGGCCGGCTTGCCGGATTGTGGCAGGGCGGCGATCACGGCGATGAAACGCAGGACACCAGCCGTACCGACGAGTGCCATGATATCACCGTCTTCCCCAGCCTGAAAATCGCGGCGGGTGCCTGTTCGGGCAACGGGATTATCTTCGATATCTCCAATCCTCTGAAGCCCACGCGGATCGACGAGGTGGTCGATAAGGGTTTCGCCTATTGGCATTCGGCAACCTTCAACAATGACGGTACCAAAGTGCTATTCACCGATGAATGGGGCGGCGGCGGGCGTCCTCGGTGCCGGGCATCGGACCCGCGCAATTGGGGTGCCGATGCGATTTACGACATCAAGGACGGAAAATTGACCTTCCGAAGTCTGTACAAATTGCCCGCTCCACAATCGGACAAGGAAAATTGTGTCGCGCATAATGGCTCGATCATTCCGGTGCCGGGCCGCGATATCTTCCTGCAAGCGTGGTATCAGGGCGGTATCTCGGTGATGGAATTCACCGACAGCGCCTATCCGGTGGAAATAGCCTATTTCGATCGCGGCCCGATAAGTGACGAGCAGATGGTGCTGGGCGGTTATTGGTCGGCGTATTTCTACAAGGGCCGGATTTACGCGAGCGAGATTTCTCGCGGGCTGGATGTCTTCGCGCTCGAGCCAAGTGAATTCCTGAGCGCCGAGGAGATCGCGGCAGCAGAAGCTGCCGACCAAGGCGGCGTGTTCAATCCTCAGACGCAATATCCGGTCACTTGGCCAGCTGCGGTGATCGCGGCAATCACTCAGTCAAAATAACGACGAAGAATGGCCGCACAGAAAAGGCCCGGCGGATCGCTCCGCCGGGCCTTTCTTTTGGTTCGGTGAGAAACGGTGGGCTTAGAAGCCCATGCCGCCGCCCATTCCGCCCATGCCGCCCATGCCGCCCATATCGGGCATGCCGCCGCCGGAGCCCTTGTCTTCCGGAGCGTCGGTGATGGCTGCTTCCGTGGTGATCAGCAGACCAGCAACCGATGCCGCATCCTGCAGCGCGATACGAACGACCTTGGTAGGATCGATCACGCCCGCTTTAACGAGGTTTTCGTATGTGTCGGTTGCCGCGTTGAAGCCCATGGTTTCGTCGCCTTCACGCAGCAGATTGCCCGTGATGACAGCGCCGTCATGGCCAGCGTTTTCGGCAATCTGGCGGATTGGCGAAAGGATCGCCTTGCGCACGATGTCGATCCCGCGGGTCTGGTCGTCATTTTCGCCCTTCAGGCCTTCAAGAGCCTTGGTGGCATAGAGCAGAGCGGTACCGCCGCCGGGGACGATGCCTTCTTCGACAGCTGCGCGGGTTGCGTGCAGCGCATCATCGACGCGGTCCTTGCGTTCTTTCACTTCAACTTCCGAAGCGCCGCCGACCTTGATCACGGCAACACCGCCGGCAAGTTTCGCCAGACGTTCCTGCAGCTTTTCCTGATCGTAATCGCTGGTGGTGGTTTCGATCTGTGCTTTGATCTCGCCGACGCGGGCCTTGATGTCATCGGCCGAACCGGCACCATCGACGATGGTGGTGTTATCCTTGTCGATCGAGACGCGCTTGGCTTCGCCGAGCATGCTCAAAGTAACCGTTTCCAGCTTGATGCCGAGGTCTTCGGAAATCATCTCGCCGTTGGTCAGGATCGCGATGTCCTGCAGCATGGCTTTGCGGCGATCGCCGAAACCAGGTGCCTTGACTGCAGCAATCTTCAGGCCGCCGCGCAGTTTGTTGACCACCAGAGTGGCCAACGCTTCGCCTTCGATGTCTTCAGCAATGATCAGCAGCGGACGGCCGCTCTGGACCACAGCTTCGAGGATCGGCAGCATGGCTTGCAAATTGGACAGCTTCTTTTCGTGGATGAGAACATAAGGGTTCTCAAGTTCCACAGTCATCTTGTCCGGATTGGTGATGAAGTAAGGCGACAGATAACCACGGTCGAACTGCATGCCTTCAACAACGTCGAGCTCGAATTCGAGGCCCTTGGCTTCTTCGACGGTGATTACGCCTTCCTTGCCGACCTTTTCCATGGCTTCGGCAATCTTCTCGCCGACTTCCTTGTCGCCATTGGCGGAAATTACGCCGACTTGGGCGATTTCAGCTGTTCCGGCCACGTCCTTGGAACGCGCCTGAATGTTTTCGACGACCTTGTTGACTGCCAGATCGATGCCGCGCTTCAGATCCATCGGGTTCATGCCCGCTGCAACCGACTTCATGCCTTCGCGCACGATGGCCTGGCCCAGTACGGTGGCGGTGGTGGTGCCGTCACCGGCGAGGTCGTTGGTCTTCGACGCAACTTCCTTGAGCATCTGCGCGCCCATATTCTCGAACTTGTCTTTCAGTTCGATTTCCTTGGCGACGGTAACGCCGTCTTTGGTGATGCGGGGTGAGCCGAAGCTCTTGTCGATGACAACGTTCCGGCCTTTGGGACCGAGCGTTACCTTTACCGCGTTGGCGAGAATATCGACGCCCCGCAGAATGCCTTCGCGTGCTTCACGCGAGAACTTTACGTCCTTGGCTGCCATGATAAAATTCCTTTGATTTAGATGAGTTGAGGGAAGCGGAGGTTGGGTCGGCTCAGCCGAGGATCCCCATGATGTCGCTTTCCTTCATGATCAGCAGTTCTTCGCCGTCGAGCTTAACCTCGGTGCCGGACCATTTGCCGAACAACACGCGGTCGCCGGCCTTTACGTCGAGCGGGGTGATTTTGCCGTCTTCAGCCTTGGTGCCTGTTCCAACGGAGACGATTTCGCCTTCGCTAGGCTTTTCCTTGGCGCTATCGGGAATGATAATGCCGCCAGCGGTCTTTTCTTCGGCTTCAATCCGACGAACCAGAACGCGGTCGTGCAGGGGGCGGAATGCCATAACTTTGACCTCTTCTTCAAGAATGAGTGAATATTGTCTTTTGGCACTCCCGGTATGAGAGTGCCAACGAGAGGGCATATGTGGATGCACTGATCGGGAGTCAACGGGCTGACTAGATAAATTTTCAGATTCTTTTGTGGTCGCCGGAGACCGGTTAAACCAGCTTGAGTTCCATCCGCCGCGCCCAGCGCCATGTGAGCAGGATAGACGCGACCAGTAATCCGGCAGCCAAACCGATCCACACGCCCTCACCTTGCAATGACGTATTGAGGCCAAGCCAGATCGAAATGCTGAAACCAGCCGCCCAATAGCTGATCACGGCAATGACCATTGGCACCCGTGTATCCTGCAATCCGCGCAGATTGCCAGCCGCAACTGCCTGGACTGCATCGACCAGTTGGAAGATCGCTGCGAGGAACAGGAATTGCACCGCAAAGCCGACCATCGTCGCGTTTTTGGCGGCATCGACATCGACGTAAATCGACAGCACCGAGAGCGGCGCGAACAACATGATGGAAGCAGTGATCACACTAAAGCCAACCGCGATGCCCATTGCGACCCAGCCGGCCCGGCCGATCGCGTCAGTATCCCCGGCGCCGTAATGATAGCCCACCCGAATGGTCGAAGCTTGTCCGATACCGAACGGTATCTGGAACGCGAGCGCGGCCACTTGCAGCGCGATCGTATGACCGGCCAGTTCTGATGGACCAATCCGCCCCATCAGAAATGCCGCTCCGCTAAACAATCCTGCCTCGGCGATGATCGTAAACATGATCGGGGTGCCGATCCGGACGATGTCCTTCATCCGGCCCCATTCAGTGCGCCACCAATTGCCGAAAATACGGTAGCGGCGCAGTCGCCGGTCCCATGAAATCGCCGCGACATAGGATGCGAGGATAAACACCGACGTCACTACGCTGGCCAATGCAGAACCTTCCAGGCCCAGTGCTGGCGCACCAAGATTGCCGAATACCAGCACCCAATTGGCCAGCACGCTGACCCCGATGGCTGATGCGATGATCATCGTGGCGAAGATCGGACGATCCAGCGCGGACACAAAGATTCTGAGTACGTTGGCCAAAATCATCGGGATCATCGCCCAAATGATTATGTCCATGAACGATCCCGCCATTGCGGCAATCTTAGGGTCTTGCCCGGTGAGCAGCATAAGCCGTTCGCCGTTCAGGCATGCGATCATGCCAATGACACCGGCCACAACAGCAATCCAAAGACCCATCCGGACGCTGCGGCGAACCTCCCGAACGGCATGGCGGCGGCGGCCCAATTCGGCAGCGATCAAGGGCGCAACAGCCCCGGTCAGGCCGGAAAGGCCCCACAGAACCAATCCGAACAAGGCAATCGCCAAACTGGAAGCGGCCAGCTCTGCCTCCCCCAGTCGCGCGACGAATATCACATCGACAGCATGGACCAGCATTTGCAGTAAATTCGCGACTGCGAGCGGCCAGGCGAGCTTCAAGGTCGCCGAAAACTCGGTGCGCCAAGGTCCGTGAATCGGTGAAAGGGCGGGTGTGTGAGGCATAAAGCCGTCCCGGTTAGGCGGATGATCGCAATCCGAAAAGGCCTTCGTCGCGGCAGGAATGTAGTCTGCTGCGAAGTGTTGCCCCTTTCACTCGCCACTCAGGCCCGCTACTTGCAATTCTTACCGGGGTTCTCTTGCGAAAACCGATGGCGAACGGGGAAAACAGACTATGGCCCATGAAGGCGCATCAATGCTGCGTGACGGCGTTTTGTTGCTTGGCTTTGCACTGGCGTTTGTGCTGCTGTTCCGGCGGTTTGGGCTGGGTGCGACACTGGGTTATCTGATCGCGGGCGCCGTGGTTGGCCCGCAGGTGCTGGGCTTGGTCGGCGATGCGGAACAGATGATCACCGTGGCCGAATTGGGCATTGTGATGTTGCTGTTCGTGGTTGGCCTGGAGCTTGATCCCAAACGATTGTGGCGGATGAAGACTGCAATATTCGGGCTCGGAGCGGCGCAAGTTGTCGCTTGCGGGCTGGCGGTTACGGCGGTGATCTATTTCGCGGCGAGCTATCCGCTGGCTGCTGCCCTTGCGATTGGTCTACCGCTGGGTTTGTCCTCTACGGCGCAGGTATTGCCGATGCTGCAAAGCTCGGGCCGGCTTCGCACCCCATTTGGCGAACGTGCCTTTGCGATCCTGCTGTTTCAGGATTTGTCGATTATCCCGCTGATTACCATCGTGGCCGCGATGAGCGCCGATGCAGCCGGTGCCGGTGCCGGGGCAGGTTTGCCGGGCTGGCAGTTGGCCCTGATGACGCTGGGCGCGATTGCCGGATTGATCGCTGCGGGCCGGTTCTTGTTGCGGCCCTTGTTTCGCCTGATCGGCAACCTCAACGAGCGGGAAATGTTCGTCGTGGCCGGACTGTTTACGGTTCTGGGATCGGCGTGGGTGATGGAATTGCTCGGGCTGTCAACGGCATTGGGGGCGTTTATCGCCGGCGTAATGCTCGCTGATACGCCTTACCGGCACGAGTTGGAGGCGGATATAGAACCGTTCCGTTCGATCCTGCTCGGGATGTTCTTCCTGGCGGTCGGGATGATGCTGGATCTGGGTGTGATTGCGGAAAATCCATTTTTCGTGGTGTCGATGGCAATTGCCCTGATTGCAGTAAAGACGTTGATTATACTTGCTATCGGATTGGCAGTTGGGATGGCGTGGCGCCCCGCATTGGCGCTCGGCTTGCTGCTCAGCCAGGGCGGTGAATTTGGCTTTGTACTGTTCACTCAGGCTCAGAATGGCGGGCTGATTTCGGGCGAGACATCCAGTCTGTTCGGCGCGATTGTGACCTTGTCTATGGCGGCCACACCGTTCCTGATGATGGCCGCAAGCCGGATGCGGCAACCCGGCAGCGGAGACCGCAAGCGTGAGGGGCCGAGTTCGAATGGACGCAGCGACGGCGCCACTGCTTTGGTCATCGGTTATGGCCGGTTCGGTCAGACAGTGTCGCAGATGATGACCGCGGCGGGTATCCGAGTGACGTTGATCGATAGCAAAGTCGATCAGATTGATGTGGCCGGGGAATTCGGCGCCAAGGTCTATTACGGCGACGGCACCCGGATGGATCTGCTGCGGCAAGCGGGAGCAAACGAGGCGACGGTAATCGCGTTCTGTATCGACAAGGATCAGCTGACCACCGAATTGCTTGAGGGAGTGCGTGAGGCGTTTCCGCAAGCATCCGTCTTTGTCCGGGCATTCGACCGGCGCACGATTATCAAGCTGCGGGGCGCGCAAGTTCAGGAAATGGTCCGCGAGGTAATGGAATCCGCAGTGGTCATGGGCCGGGCGGCATTAACTGGCCTTGGTCTCAGCCTGCAGGAGATCGAGCGGGCCGAAAACACCTATCGTACCCGCGACAAGGAGCGGCTCGACGTACAGCTTGAGGGCGGCGACCTTCGGGCCGGGAAGGAACGCTTCATGCCGAGGGAGGGCGGCCAGGTGGGCGAGCCCGATGTTACGCCCCAACAGGATTAGGGCCTAACAGGATTAGCGGCGGCTCAAAGCGACCAGCGTCAAAGCTATGACCGCCGGGATGGTCTGCAGCACCAATATCTTGGGCGAGACTGTCATTGCGCCAAAAATGCCAGCTGCTGCCACAAACAGCAGGAAACACGCGGCGATCTTGTCTGCCCAAAGTTGGTCCTTGATCAGGCGGGACCAAACCAGGCCCACCGCCAAAAAGGCGTTTTATATGCCCTGGTTGGCGGCCATCGCCGTGGTCGGTTCAAACAGTTCAAGCGGAAACGAAGGAAATGCCGCCGGGCCGCGGGTCGTCCACGCGAAGATTTCGAACCATGCAAAGTAGAAATGCAGCAGAGCGATGGCGCTGATCAGGATACTGGCTGCTTTGCGCATTGTTATTCCTCCGCTAAACTTCAATCGTTTCCGCATGATATAGCCTCATATCTGGCGCGGCGGCCAGCAGCGGTGTCAGCGAAGCAACGAACTGGCGGGATTCCGGGACAGCAAAATGGGCCAGCAATGCGTCTTGGTCGCGCCAATATTCGACGAAGCGGAACAGCTGGCGGTTTTCCTGATCAACCGACACGGTATGATCGATGCAACCATCTTCTGCGCGGGATCTGGCGACATGGGCTAGGCTGTGTTCAAGCACTTCTGCCTCGCAGCCTGCTTTCGCGACGGCTTTGCCGATAACGATGATCATCACATTTCCCCTCTGGCGCCTAGCTTAAGGCCCCCGCCCCGTTCACACCATTGAAAGTTGGGAAAGGTAATTGCGCCAACGAAAAGGGCGGCACCTTGCGGTACCGCCCTCCCATCTGCGGGCGCTTCAAGACACCCACAAAACTTTTGGTAAGATTACTTGAGCTCGACGGTGCCGCCGGCTGCTTCGATCTTGCCCTTGATTTCTTCGGCTTCTGCTTTGTTGATGCCTTCTTTGATTGGCTTCGGAGCAGATTCAACCAGACCCTTGGCTTCGGTAAGGCCGAGGCCGGTGATGGCACGAACTTCCTTAATTACCTGGATCTTCTTGCCGCCGTCGCCGGTCAGGATGACGTCGAATTCGGTCTGCTCTTCAGCAGCTTCGCCGCCAGCAGCGGCTGGTCCAGCAACTGCAACAGCAGCAGCGGCGCTAACGCCCCACGTTTCTTCCAGTGCGGTAGCAAGTTCAGCTGCCTCAAGGACAGTCAGCTTCGAAAGTTCTTCTACGAGTTTGGCGATATCTGCCATGATTTAATACTCCAAATTGAATGGTTTGCCCCGAGACGAAAATGCTTCGTTTTTGGGTATGTTCTGATGAAAAACTGCTTACGCCGCTTCTTTGGTGCTGTAGGCGCCAAATACACGAGCGAGCTTTGCAGCGGGTGCGTTGACGACCTGTGCGATTTTCGTCGCAGGGGCCATAACCAGACCCACCAGCTTGCCGCGTAGCTCGTCGAGACTTGGC
>JBBKWK010000137.1:0-3102 GCA_037968915.1 Pontixanthobacter sp. | reverse complement strand
CGTTAACCATAGTTGACAATCCCGGACCCAGGTGTAAAATTTAAATCCCGAAAGTAGGTGTTCCGCAGACGCCTTATTTATCGATCGACCATAATAACAGCGTGGTTGCCGCTCAATTGAGCGAAAATATAATGAATCGTTAAATACGATTTAATCTGTGGCCGATCATCCACTTGATAAGAGGATGATTTCATGAAGAATATACTGTACGTTGCAATCGCAACTTCGCTAGCTTTCTCACCAACCAGCATTGTGGCCCAACCTTCCGACCGGGAAGATATTGTCGTCTCTTCGATCGATCGATTTATCGACGAAGTGGCCCGCGATCTCGACCGGAATTTGAACCGGTCCCCACGCGTCTTGCATGCACCGCAGGGGGTCGGCTTGGTCCAGGTCCAGTTTGAATGTGATCAAAATGGCCAGCCTGCCAATGTCACTTTTTATCGTAAGTCCGATGACCCACGGGCCAATCGACTTGCGAGGGAAGCGGTTTCAAAAATTAAATCGCTTCATCCCCTTCCAGCAGGTGTCGAAAAGAATCAGGTATTCATGGCGAATATCATTCTGGCCGATACCAACCTGCAATTCGCGGAGCTGTCCGATCAACTCAAGCGGTCTGAAGCCGAACGCATAGCTGCGTCCGCCGGCAAGCCGAAGGTGTTCGCGATCAATCTGGTTCGTAGCCCGTCTTCCTGAACAAAACGTCAGGAGTGCCTTTGGCACCGCTTGTGCCTGACGCTGCGGGTCAGGTAGAGGCGGTGCCATTGCGCCATGTCCTGTGCGCCAGGCAGAGCGGTTAGGCCCGCCGGTTCAAGGCCGCATCAAGAAGGCGGAGTAAACTCGTCCACAAACACCATCATACCTTCGGAATTGTCGGTACGGTGGGTGATGATGTCCTGATATTCCGGGGAATCATACCATTTGTGCAATGCATCTTTCGACGGAAATTTTAGGATGATGGTACTGCGGCCAGCGGCGCCTTCGATCACCTCGGTCGCGTGGTCCGCTGCCAGGATTTCCACTCCCGCAGCGATCAGCAAGGGAATGACCGCAGGAGTGTAGGCCGCATATTCAACCGGGTTGGTGATCGTGTAATTCGCGACGAGATAGGCGGCCATGATCCATGCTCCTGAATAAGTCCAATTGTGCCCGAACTATGCGCTGTTTGCCCGAAAAATTCCAGATGCGAGTTAATTCCCCCAACCTACCAATCCATCACAAACCCGGCTCCCGTCACTGGCCCCCGTCACTGGCCCGGCCGCAGGCCCCGTCAAAAAAGCGTCAATCTTGCGCTCTAACTTGACCTTTGCAAAACGCATGCGCACCACTTTGGCCGGTTAGACGGAATGTGAGGGCATTTTTCATGGCTGCAGGAAATACGGCTGATGATGAGACCATGTGGGGACATCCCAAGGGGCTAGCATTTTTGGCATTCACCGAAATGTGGGAGCGGTTCTCGTTTTACGGGATGCGTGCGCTGCTGGTCCTGTTTATGGTGCAGGAATTGCTGCTGCCCGGACGGATCGAAAATGTCGCCGGAATGGATGGCTATCGCGCCGTGGTCGAGGGGATCTTCGGCCCCTTATCGACCCAAGCCTTCGCCAGCCAGACGTTCGGGCTCTACAGCGGATTTGTCTATTTTACGCCGCTGTTCGGCGGTTTGTTGGCCGACCGCTGGCTCGGTTCGAGAAAGACCGTCATGATCGGCATCGCACTGATGACTGCCGGGCATTTTGCTATGATATTCGACTGGAGCTTCCTGCTGGCATTGCTGCTGCTCGTACTTGGCTCGGGCTGCCTTAAGGGCAATATCGCGGCTCAGGTTGGCCATCTCTATCCCCGCGATGACGAAGCGCGGCGGACCCGGGGTTTCACCATATTCAGTACGGGTATCAATATCGGCGCTATTCTCGGCCCGCTAATCTGCGGCTTGCTGGCGCAGGTCTACGGCTGGCATGTCGGCTTTGGCCTGGCCGGGCTGATGATGCTGGTCGCGGCTGCGGTCTATTTCACCGGAATGCGCCATTTCGCAGCTGAGCGGGTCAAGCCCAAAGCTGGTGAAAAAGACCAACGACCAGCCATGACCGGCACGGATTGGCAGATGATGGTGCTGGTTTCGGCAGTAATGCTGATATCGATCTTCTGGGGGCTGACCTATGATCAGCTGTCCAACGTGGGAATGATCTGGATTGCCGAGAATGTTGCGCTCGACACAAGTTTCGGCGCAATTCCGGTCCCTTGGTTTGCTTCCGAGGATGCACTTGCTTCGGTGCTTGTGGTCCCACTGCTGATCATGCTGTGGCGTTGGCAGGCCGCGCGCGGCACAGAGCCGGACGATCTGGGCAAGATTGCCATCGGTTCGGCAATCATGGCGGCGTCAGCAGGCACATTGGCATTAGGTGCCTTCATCGCAGACGGCAGTAAAGTCTCGATAATCTATCCGATCATTGCCTTTTGCTTGTCGGGCACGGCGTTCATGTGGGCATGGCCCACTCTCCTTGCTCTCGTTTCCCGCCGCGCACCGGCCCGCATCAATTCAACCATGATGGCTCTGGTGTACTTCACCAGTTTTGCATCCGGCATCGGTTCGGGCACCATCGCCCGCTATTACGAGGTGATGCCCGCGTGGCAGTTCTGGGTGATGAATGCGGGCATATCTCTTGGCGGCGCGGCGGCAATCATGCTGTGCGGCCCTTGGCTGAAACGCCGGATGGACGCGCTCGACGCGGCTACGGAAATGCGCGGGATCACTGTGGCTGCCGCGCCTGCCGCTATTTAGAGTCGCTGCCTATTCGGGCCGCATTGGGTTTCGTGAAATTTGCAACCGGATCGGCTGCCATCGTTAGCGCTCCGGCCTGCAAACAATAATTGCATGGTATTACCGCCTCTCATAAAGATTTTTGATCAGCGCAGCGATAACGCAGTTACACCGGCTGCATCACAGCCGGTGGCCACCAGGCCCGATGGACGAAAATTACGCTAACCGATTCGATTGATTCAAAGGCCTGACGTTTGCTTATCCCGCGAAATATTTTTTCCCGGATTCATTTTTGGACTTGCGCAATCCGCCAGCCAAGGTTTCTCCACGCGTCGCGGTGTCTG
>JBBKWK010000136.1:0-5991 GCA_037968915.1 Pontixanthobacter sp. | reverse complement strand
CCGATTCGATTGATTCAAAGGCCTGACGTTTGCTTATCCCGCGAAATATTTTTTCCCGGATTCATTTTTGGACTTGCGCAATCCGCCAGCCAAGGTTTCTCCACGCGTCGCGGTGTCTGGTGCGCCTAATACACCCAACCTTGCTGCGGACAACTCAAGGTTAAATCGCATTTACCCTCTTGCGCGAAACGGCCAGCTGATTCACTATCTAGTGGTTGGTTACCTGGGGGCACCTACTAGACCTTGTTACTATCTTGGCTGCACGGGCGGTGCGGCAGGGGAGCGATTCGAGGCGGTGCAAGTGGGCAATCAGCCGAGGCTGTGGGTATAATCGGGATAAGTTTTTACCCGCTTGCTCACGAAAATTGCTAAGTGGTGGGGGATCCCGCCGAATCGAACGGATGTAGAACATTGGCTTGATAGAAAGCGGTGTTCGCACCACATATGGGGACGGGGCGGAATATGGATTTCAAAAGCGGGGACGATGCAGCCATGGGGCTCGATCTGGATAGTAACGACACAGTTGAAGACAGCCCGGCGGCGCCGACAGCGAGTTCGGCAAAGAGTAAAGAGAAGCAAGCGGTGAGTATGGCAAAGTCAGACAAGGGTTCGGACGAGTTGGTGGCTGAAAAGGCTGCCACTGCAATGACTGGTGCGCTCGCCGCGGTGCTGGAAAACTCTGCTGGTGCTGCGGCTGACAAAGCCGACACCAAGAAAGTCCATGACCGCCGCTTTACCGTGGTCACCGATAACAGCCGTGATGCCCTGCTGACGGAATTCGGTAAAAACACGCTGATCGACCGCTATCTGCTGCCCGGTGAAAGTTTTCAGGACCTGTTTGCCCGCGTGGCCGATGCCTATGCCGATGATCAGGCCCATGCGCAGCGTCTGTATGATTACATCTCGCGCCTGTGGTTCATGCCTGCCACGCCGGTGTTGTCGAATGGCGGCACCAGCCGCGGCCTGCCCATTTCCTGCTATCTGAATTCGGTGTCCGACAGTCTCGAAGGGATCGTCAATACCTGGAATGAAAATGTCTGGCTGGCGTCCAAGGGTGGCGGGATCGGCACCTATTGGGGCAATGTTCGCGGGATTGGCGAACCGGTTGGCCTGAACGGCAAGACCAGCGGCATTATCCCGTTTGTGCGGGTGATGGATTCGCTCACGCTGGCGATTTCGCAGGGCTCGCTGCGGCGCGGTTCGGCTGCCTGCTATCTCGATGTGTCGCACCCTGAAATCGAGGAATTCCTCGAAATCCGCAAGGCCTCGGGCGATTTCAACCGCAAGGCGCTCAATCTGCACCACGGCGTGCTGCTGACCGATGCGTTCATGGAAGCAGTGCGCGCGGGCGAGAAATTCGACCTCCTGTCACCCAAGACCGGCGAAGTGCGCGCCACTGTGGATGCGCGCAGCCTGTTCCAGAAATTGGTCGAAACGCGGCTGGCCACGGGCGAGCCTTACATCGTCTTTTCCGACACGGTGAACCGGATGATGCCGAAACATCACCGTGATCTGGGCCTGAAGGTTTCGACTTCGAACCTGTGCAGCGAAATCACCCTGCCAACCGGTATCGACCATCTTGGCAATGACCGCACGGCGGTGTGCTGCCTGTCCTCGCTCAATCTCGAAAAATGGGATGAGTGGAACGAAGACAAGCATATCATCGAGGACATCATGCGGTTCCTCGACAATGTGCTGCAGGATTATATCGACCGCGCGCCCGAAGAAATGGCCCGCGCGAAATACAGCGCGATGCGCGAACGTTCGGTTGGCCTGGGCGTGATGGGTTTCCATTCCTTCCTGCAGAAAAAGAACCTGCCGCTCGAAGGATCGATGGCGAAAGTCTGGAACTTGAAAATGTTCAAGCACATCAGCGGCAAGGCCGAAGAAGCCTCCATGCTGCTGGCGCATGAACGCGGGCCGTGTCCAGATGCGGAAGACATGGGCGCGATGGAGCGGTTCAGTTGCAAGATGGCAATCGCGCCAACCGCGTCGATTTCGATCATCTGCGGCGGTACCAGCGCGTGTATCGAACCGATCCCGGCCAATATCTACACCCACAAAACGCTGTCCGGCAGTTTTGTGGTGAAGAACCCTTATTTGCAGAAATTGCTCGGTGAAAAGAGCAAGGATTCGACCAATGTGTGGAATACGATTCTGGAGAAGGGCGGCTCCGTTTCGCATCTTGATTTCCTGAGTTCGGAAGAAAAGGCGGTCTTCAAGACCAGCTTCGAAATCGACCAGCGTTACCTGCTCGAATATGCCGCCGACCGCGCGCCATTCATCGATCAGGCGCAGAGTTTGAACCTGTTCATTCCGGCCGATGTCGACAAATGGGATCTGGCAATGCTGCATTTCCAGGCATGGGAAAAAGGCATCAAATCGCTCTATTACCTGCGTTCGAAATCAGTCCAGCGCGCCGGTTTCGCGGGCGGCGTGGAAGCGGACAACACCTCCGAAGCAGCCAAGATGGAACTGCTCGCGGGCGTCGAACAGACCGATTACGAGGAATGCTTGAGCTGTCAGTGAAACATCCGCGACCAGATATGATCTCAGGCGGCTTCCCGGATTTTGTCGGGGCGCTACCCGACTATATCGGACGCTTCAAAGCAAACCGGCTCGGCGGTGATGGTTGCGAAATATTGTTTGCAACCTACCCGGCGGGCACCAGCGTCGAAGAACATGATCACGCTACCGACAATTGGGGCGTGATCACGATGGGCGCGCTGTTTTTGACTATGGATGGGGCCGAGCAACGCTATGGTGTTGGCGATTGGTATGCGGTGAAGGCCGGGCAGTTACATTGCGCCCGGTTCGAGGAGGCTACATCCGAGATTGAATTCTGGTTCGAGCCGAAATGACCCACGGCCGTAACAATCTTGGCGGCCGCGTCGTTTTTGCACTGGCCTGCTGTATTGTCCTCTCCGCCTGCGCGTCCCAAATTCCGGCAGGTGTCGAGCAAGCCTCGGGCGCCCCCGGTTTTCTGCACGGTCTGTGGCACGGATTTATCTTCCCCTTTGCGTGGATCGGATCGCTGTTTGATCCCGGCATCGCGGTGTATGCCGTGCCCAATAGCGGGGGCTGGTATGATTTCGGCTTCTTCCTCGGGGTTTGTGTGCTGGGCGGCGGATCGCATTTCACTTCGCGCTCGAAAAAGTAGCCCGCAATCGCATTGATTTTCCTCTATGTCGGCGGCGCGCTGTTGCTGTTATTCATGGCGTTTGTGCTGTGGAGCGGCGTGGGGCGCACGCGGCCGGCAATGGGCCGCGGATTTGGCGCGCTGGCCTTGGTCATGGCGGGTTATCTGGCATGGCAATTGTTCAAAATCCTGAGCTGACTAACGCCCTACTGTTTCAACTCGCAAAGCAAACCACGGCGCACGCTCCAGAATCGCGGCGCGATACGAAACGATACTTGACCCCGCATATTCACGCGATAATG
The DNA here is from genome assembly GCA_037968915.1 of Pontixanthobacter sp. Taxonomy (GTDB): domain Bacteria; phylum Pseudomonadota; class Alphaproteobacteria; order Sphingomonadales; family Sphingomonadaceae; genus Allopontixanthobacter. Next base: position 2,550 of record JBBKWK010000136.1, on the reverse strand, counting down.
CGAAGCAATTGCATTTAACGAGGTGAATATGCGCAAATGGCATCGCTGGCTGTCGGTCTTTTTCGGCATCTTCCTGTTCTGGATCGCGGCGACCGGCCTGCTCAGCCAGGCGGCCGACTTACTGCCCGATCTGGGGGCATCGGGTGAACCCACCGCCGCGCAGATTGCTGCGGCCCAGCCGCCGGAGGGCTTCACTTGCCCCGAGGGCTGGCGCTGCCGCCCGCCGGAAACCGCCACCGGCCTCGGTTCGCTCAAGGGCTTCTTCCACCACCTCCATTCGGGCGAGGAATTCGGACCCGTCGGCGTCGCGGTCTCGGTAATGTCCGGCCTCGCGCTCGCGTTCTTCAGCCTGTCCGGCCTGTGGATGTATCTGCGGATGTTCCGCGACCGCCGCCGCAAGGGGCTGAACGGCGGCATGTTCTGGCGCTAGCGGGTTGGAAGCATGTGTGAGCGCGTGAGTGCGGGGGCGCGAAAATAAAAAAGATATACCCCCTTTATCCCCGCCGAATCGCCTACATTTGCCTTCGCTTTTGAGGCCTGATTCTGTATACGGGTGTTCGCGCAAAATCTGATGGAGACACTACATGTCGTTGACCGAGTCCCGTAAGACCTACAAGCCCTTCGAATATCCGTGGGCTTATGACTTCTGGAAACGGCAGCAACAAATCCATTGGATGCCGGAAGAAGTGCCCTTGGGCGAGGATTGCCGGGATTGGGCGCAGAACCTGTCCGATCACGAACGGAACCTGCTCACCCAGATATTCCGTTTCTTCACCCAGGCCGATATCGAGGTGCAGGATTGCTACCACGAAAAATACGCGCGCGTGTTCAAACCGACCGAGATCAAGATGATGCTCGCGGCGTTTTCCAATATGGAAACGGTGCATATCGCGGCCTATTCGCATCTGCTCGACACCATTGGCATGCCCGAAAGCGAATATGGCATGTTCCTCGAATATGAGGAGATGAAGAACAAGCACGATTATCTGCAGGAATTCGGCGTCGAAAATGACGAGGATATTGCCCGCACGCTGGCCATGAACGGCGGCTTCACCGAAGGGCTGCAATTGTTCGCCAGCTTCGCGATGCTGATGAATTTCCCGCGATTCAACAAGATGAAGGGCATGGGGCAGATCGTCAGCTGGTCGGTCCGCGATGAAAGCCTGCATTGCGAAGGCATCACCCGCCTGTTCCACGCATTTACCCAGGAACGCGATTGCCTGACGAAAGCGGTCAAGGAAGACATTCTGGATGCCTGCCAGAAAACGGTGCGGCTGGAAGATGCCTTCATCGATCTGGCGTTTGAAGACGGCCCGGTTCCCGGCATGACGCCGAAGGAAATCAAGCACTACATCCGCTACATCGCGGATTGGCGCCTCAGCCAGCTGGGCCTCCCCGCGATCTATATGGTCGAGGATCACCCCCTGCCATGGCTCGCCCCGCTGCTGAACGGTGTGGAGCACGCCAACTTCTTCGAAACCCGCTCAACCGAATATTCCAAGGGCGCCACCACCGGCAATTGGCAGGACGTCTGGTCCAGCTTCGACAACCGCAAAAAGGCCAAAGCCAGCGACGCGGCAAACGAAGTGGAAGTCGATGACGGCCCGGGGTTGTTTGAGGACGCGGCGGGAGCTGTTGCAGCGGAGTAGGTCTGGGTGCGGAAAATCAGGGCTTGGATTGTAGGGCAGTTTTTTACAATCCATCCCCGCCAGCTGCGCACCATCACAAGGAATGATGCGAAGCGGGTCGCCAAAGTAGCTGAGGTGTCCAACGCGAAATGGACGGAAATCTACTCAGGCTTATCCAAGTGGATTTTCGCAACTCTGATTACCCTTGCAACGGGTGGAATTTATCTAACTTTGACGTTGGGGTTTCATCCAAATGTGACAAATAGAGCATTATTGCTGTTTTTTGGTGCTATCTTTGCGTCAATGCTTGGCGCGACATCAATTATCTCGGCGATTTCTCGAAAATTTGCATTTTCAGACCTAATCGCAAGCGCTCAAAACTTTGACGACATAGAAGTTAGCGAACAGGATTTTGCGGACTACTTCAAGAATGGTGCCGGATTTTTAATAGCGCTCATTCTTTCGCTCGTGTCCCTCTCCCTGATTGGGACTGCCGCAATACGATTATCAGAAGGCATGAGCGCCTGTACTGCCAAGGATTTCGAGTCGAGCTTGAAAATCGGTGAGCCAGTTGTCTATGACTTGAAGAATAAAAGAAGGTGCTATTTCTACGAAATAGAAGGGCTGTCTAATGATCCACTCATTCGTGCTCAGCAGGAAATTAAGCTAGGCTCAGGACCTATTAAAAGGATTCCCTTCGCTACGATTATCTGATTCAATGGCAGCGCTTAGGAGATGTTGCCATGAGTGATCTGATCTGGTTGTCGGAGGCGCAGATGCGCCGGATTGAGCCCTATTTTCCGTTGTCGCATGGGGTTCCAAGGGTCGATGACCGGCGGATTGTTAGCGGCATCATCTTTGTAATCCGCAACGGCCTGCGTTGGCGCGATGCGCCTGCCGAGTATGGCCCACCCAAGACAAT
>JBBKWK010000135.1:0-5803 GCA_037968915.1 Pontixanthobacter sp. | reverse complement strand
CCCGAAGCGATGGCGGCTGCAACACAGCTGGCAGCATGATCCTTGAGCACCTCGCTCTCGACTTTGGCGAGTGCCGATTTGATCGCCTGAATTTGCGCCAGCACATCAATGCAATAGCGACCATCATCGATCATCTGCGCCACGCCGCGCACTTGCCCCTCAATCCTGCGCAGGCGATTGGTTCTGGCTTTTGTGTCAGTCTTCGGCACTGAATTTCTCACTTGTATGATACCCCATGGGGGTATTGTGCCATTTTTCATGACAATTTCAAGCAGCAGCTTGATCCGTCCCCTCGAAAGGCTTTTCGGCGAGTGAGGGTATCGATTTGGCTTCGTCCCATTCCCGGAACAAAATTTCTCAATTTATCATGCTAATTCAATGCGATGGATGCTAGCGGTGAATGCATTGAAACCAAGACGTTCGGAAAATTAACGGGTTTGTCCATGCTGTCGCGCAATAGAAATACAATGGCCAAATTAGGACGGTGGGTTCAACCGGTCATCGCAACACATGCATTAAATCGCATTGCTGGTGTATCGTAGTCCAGCGTTTTTCTTGGACGCTCGTTCAGCGCCTTGGCGATGGCGTTGAGCTTCGCCTGGCTGTGCACTGACAGATCGGTGCCTTTGGGGAGATATTGGCGCAGCAGGCGGTTGGTATTTTCGTTCGAACCGCGCTGCCACGGGCTCCTGGGATCACAAAAATAGACCTGCACATCCGTCGTCAGGGTAAATCGCTGATGGTCGGCCAGTTCCTTTCCCCGGTCCCATGTGAGCGACTTGTAGAGTTCGCCGGGTAGCTTGTGAGCGTGCTTGATCAGAGCTGCAACAACGCTCTGGGTATCCCGGTTTGCCACTTTCATCATCATGACATAGCGCGACTGACGCTCAACCAAGGTCACGATGTGGCTGTTCTTCGTACCGGCTATCAGATCGCCTTCCCAGTGTCCTGGCACAGCGCGGTCTTCAACTGAAGCGGGGCGTTCACGGATGGAGACCATGTCCTTAATCTGTCCCAGACCACTGCTCTTCAGGCTCGAGTGAAGGGGACGCCGCATAGAGCGCGGTGACCGCAAATAGGCTATCAGCTCCTTCTTGAGGACACCGCGGGCCTGAACAAACAGGCTTTTGTAGATCGTCTCATGTGACACGCGGTTGCTCTCGTCTCCGGGAAACTGTTTCTTCAGGCAGCCCGCAATCTGCTCTGGCGACCATTGGCGCCGTAGCAGGTCAGAGATTGTCCGGCAGAGGCTTTTGTTGCACGCCAGTTTGCACAGCTTGGGACGCACAGCGCGGCCCCAGGCGGACGCATCCGATCTCGCGGCCCGGTATTTATCCCGGCCGCCATTGCGCTCAACTTCCCGGCTGATGGTCGATGGCGCACGCCTTAAACTAGTAGCGATCTGTCTGAGAGATCCGCCCATTCCGAGACCCCGCGAGATCTCTTCACGCTCCGCCAACGTCAGCGCCGCCCTTGAACGTTTGCGCTCGGCGGGACGAAAGCCGCCCGCACGCGCAATCATGGGATGGATCGAAGAGGAGCCTCGATTAAAGCTCCGCCTGATCGAACGCATCGACTCTCCGCGCTGCCAACGATCCCATATCTCTGACTTCTGTTTGTCTGTGAAAAATATCCGGCGGCGATAGGCCATGGCTTACACTCCATCTTTCCTGAAAGACTAAAGTGTTGCGACGACCAGTTGAACCCACCGGTGGTAAACGGCCATTGGCATCGATATTAAGTTCAGGCGATGGCTGAACCGTGGTCAGATGAAGATCGCTCTCGGATGAGGGCTGAACTTGGCTTCCTAAAGTGGGAAGCGATGGGTCATTTCTTTAGCGATGGGGATTATCTGGGCTTCAACCAATCCGATTATCGGGGCGCAATTGCCGAGTATGAGAAGGCGTGGGAGCTATTGAGCAATCCGTGGCAGCAACAGACAGGTGGCGCAGATATTCTTGAAGGCATTGCCGACTTTGCTTTGCGCTCGGAGGACCCGGACTTTGCTGCCGAGATACTGGACAGTCTTTTGCCTCGCCTGAACCAAATTTCCGATGCTTCCTTGCGCGATGCATGTGAAAATCTCGCGCATTTAGCCAGACAGCGGCCTCAGGATTGAGGGCTTCCCGAACGTCCACATATGGGTCGTTAACCGCAAAGCCAACGGCAGCAACGCTGTCGATGCTGCCGGTCTGCTTTTATGTCCGGCTCTAGGCGGCTGGAATGGCAGAAACTGGGTGGAAAGCGGACATAGAAACTCTGCCGGTTTGATAGTCGAGGGCGCTTTAAATCCTTACCGTCATAATTTCGGCAGAAGTTTGAGTTACATAAGAAGCAGGTTTGAGAAATTAGCGAGCAGGAGGCAATTCAAAGCGTGACGTGTCGGCGACCATCAATATCTACACACCGGCACTTTCTTGCTTTTTCAGTTATCTTGCCAATTCTCGTCGGCTCTTGCAGCATCCCCAGCGTCGACGGATGTGGAACTTTGCCCGCTGAAATAGGCGCTGTCACCAACCAAGTCGTGACCCCCATATTGGCTGCTGCACTTAACCATTCTCGGCAAACCGCGTATCAGACGGGCACAAATGCTATCCCTCCGGTAGTGAGGACCTCTTTGAGAAAGTACTATTCCCAAAAGGAGCTTGATCGCGTGCGTTGGACAGTAGCGGATGAGAGTGCTGGAGTCGCCAACTTTGTTGTCTCAAAGGGCACCCGCTATAAAGCTATTACGCTCGGCAACGTAATCATATTCCAGGATGAAATTGCGGCGAAAAGTGTTGAGCTTTGGGCGCATGAACTCGTCCATTCGCGACAATTTCATGCAGCAGGTAATATCAGAAACTTTGCTAGAAACTACCTTGCGCAGTGGCCTTCCCTTGAGCACCAAGCGGTGCGCCGCACAAACAAAATTCTGTCCGACCTCAACGCCTCTCGGCGGCAGAGACCTGCGTCGTTTGATCGTTGCCCGTCAAGTTCAATTCATTGACTTTACTCGTCGACTGAACAACTCAACTGAAAATAGGACTGATCAGCTCGTGCATTTAAACAACTTGGTTTCTGGGCTATCTGGGCCAATGCTACGAGCCGGTTAAAAGCTTAATTCCATATTATCCTGGAAGTTCTAGCTTACCGCCACCTACTCTTTATGTTCCGCAAAGCCATTAATTTTGCTACAATGTCGAAATGATAGCCGAGTTCGTAAATTTTACCTTCGACCACCCTCGCAGTGTAAGTAAAGCAATCCGTAGAGCAAATTTAAGGAGAGCGTGGTTAGTTAGCCAAAATCAAAGAGCCAGCCGGTCGCCCGACCGCCCACTTAAGTGCCTTTCTCGATAATATCTCTCTTTTTCTTACAAGCTATATAGCGGTTCTGATGATGGAATCTTTTCTGGCTCAGCACAGCGCATATGTCGGGCTCCTGCTGCTTGTTGCAATGATTATCGCTTTCACGGTGGAGCGCCTCCCGCCGGTCGTGATCGCGGTCGTTGGTGGCGTATCGATGCTCGCGCTCGGTTTTTTGCCGCCCAGTGAACTTGGGCGTGTATTTGGCAATTCCGCACCAATAACCATCGCAGCAATGTTCGTCCTTAGCGGTGCCCTTCTCAGAACGGGAGCTCTCGAAGAGATTACAGGATGGATAATCCGTCGCACCCTGCGCAGGCCGCGACTGGCGATCGCAGAGATTGGAGCGGGAACGTTTTTTGCTTCTGCTTTCATGAACAATACGCCGGTCGTTATTGTCATGATTCCCATCGTAAAACGGCTATCACGAATACTTAAAATATCAGCCACGCGCCTGCTCATGCCCCTGTCTTACGTCTCAATCTTGGGAGGCACTCTAACCCTTATAGGCACTTCCACAAATCTCTTAGTCGACGGAATCGCGAGCCAGGATGGACAGATCGGCTTCGGAATATTCGATATCACCGCGGTGGGATTGGTCGGAGCCGCCGCTGGTTTTGCGGTGCTATTGGTGCTGGGACCGAGGTTCCTTCCTGACAGGCCGGAGCGCGCGTTAACCGATCAAAGCGAAAGCGATGTGTATCTCTCCCATCTGATACTGCTCGATTGTAGCTCCTTTTTGGAGCTGACGCTCGGCGAAACACCGCTTTGGAGGCGGCCTGGAATTAAAATCGTTGCTGTCAGTAGGGGCTCTGAACTAAAGCGGAATAATCTGGAAGCCTGGCAGCTAAAAGCCGGTGATCAGTTGGTAGTTGCGGCAAGTCCGGCCGAACTGGCTTCGTTGGCGGAGAGCGACGATTTCCTGACCGGACTTACCGGTCTTTCGGGCAGTATCCCGACCTCGGGAGCGTCTCGCCCCGCTGACATGCGGCTCATCGAAGCAGTCATTTCACCCTCACATCCGGTGATCGGGTGCCGACTTTCCCAGATTCCGCTTCTTTCGCGGCTCAAGGTTCGGGTTCTCGGGTTGGCCAGACCGCGGCATTTAGCAGGTCCTGATCTTGCAAAGGCACGGGTCAAAGCCGGGGATCGCCTTTTGATCGCAGCAGGAGCTGATGCGGCATTATTGCTGCAAAGCAACATGGGGTTTGCTTTAGTGGGCGAGGCTCAGGCTCTTCCATTTCGCCGCACAAAGGCTCCAATCGTACTCGCTACAATTGCTCTCGTCGTCGTTTGCGCCGCTCTTCTAGATCTTCCGATCGAAGCCTTGGCACTGGGGGGTGTTGCCATTGTTCTGCTCACAAGATGCATTGAAACCGAAGAAGCATGGAACTCTATTGATGGAGACGTACTAGTCTTGATCTTCGGTATGCTGGCCTTTGGTTTAGGGCTCGCGAATGCTGGCACAATTGAGCTGATAGTCCGGTTCCTTGAGCCGATGCTCATGTCCTCACCGCCATTACTCCTTCTCATAATCGTATATGTCATCACGTCGGCGCTTACCGCAACAATTACCAACAACGCCGTGGCCATTATAATGACCCCGATCGTAATTGAGCTTGGTGCAACAATTGGCTTGGACCCGCGCCAGCTTCTTGTAACCGTAATGTTCGCCGCAAGCGCGAGTTTTGCGACGCCAATTGGGTATCAAACCAACACTTTAGTATATGGCGCGGCAAACTACCGCTTTATGGATTTTGTTAAGCTAGGAGTGCCCATGACCCTTGTGGTTGGATTAGCCGTATGCTTCGCCATTAGGGCTTTCATCTGATTTTAGACAATCCGCTAATGCGCGAAGGACAGGAGGGTATTGAGTATCATTGAGCACATGCTGTCACAGGTGTCGAAGCCCTAGGTAGCGGAACGATTTTTGATTGATTGCCAGTGGCTAGCCGCTCTGCAAATGCGCCAGCCGTGCGAACGCGGTGAGGGACGCTGCCCAAATGCTGTGGGGCTGCAATACTTCACTGCAACTGCTATGCAAATAACAACCAAAAGGAGATTAGCATGGCTATCGAAATCGTAGCGACAAAGAATGGACCCTATCTCTTGACCGGGGATTTGAGCCAAGTTGATCTCCGTGATGGAGACAGTAATCTTTACGACTTGGCCGGCAAAACACGTGTCTTTCTCTGTCGCTGTGGTGCCTCGACGACCAAGCCATACTGTGATGGCCGCCATACCAAAATTGGCTTCGAAGCGGCAGAAGCTGCTGTGAAATCAGAGGTCTGAGGCCAGCATCCTAGTGCCCCGCGTTCAGTAGGGTCGCAAACGGGTCAGTATCCTGTTATGCTTTTTAAGACATTGTAGTTAGCTAGCAATTGCGAACCCTGCTAGCAGGGGATGGTCTGACGCTCATCGTACTTTTGTTGACTTTCACATGCGCGAGCATCTGCAC
>JBBKWK010000134.1:0-2608 GCA_037968915.1 Pontixanthobacter sp. | reverse complement strand
GCGATGTCCGGCATCCGCTTCTTATATTCCTCGACAATCCGGCCCAAAAGCTCGAGCCGTTCTTCGCGCGTGGTCTGGCTGAATGTCTTGAACGCTGCCTGCGCTGCAGCAACCGCAGCATCGACATCGGCGACTGTACCCAGCACAATCTCGGTCACCGGCTCTTCCGTCGCAGGATTGATTACCTGATGCGGCGTGCCGCCGATCGAATCGACCCACTGGCCGTTGATGTAATTCTGGGTGAAGCTATCCATCGAAATCTCTCCGTAAGCGGGAATAATTGTCTACCATTACTTATATAGGTAGCTGATGCCGTGGTTGCGACAAGTCACATTGGCAGTGATCGAGGTTTTTGAAAACGGCTTTGGTGCGTTGATGCCGAAGCATGCGTCTGGCGGAACGCGGCCTGCATTCCTGCAAGGCAATTTTGTTCTTTCGAAATTAAATGTCATGTGATTGAATGTAAACAATAAACCTTAGTTCATTTGCGCTTGCCAACAGACCAGACCGCCGGTAATTCTTGATCACTGTCAACATCGAACATTGGCAACATTTTATCTAAAAATTTGTTTACGCCTGATTTCTGGGGGGTGGTGAATGCGTGCAATTTTTGGTGCCGGCGCGATGCTGGTTTTGATGCTTGGCGGCTGCGGCGGTGAAAACAACCAGGCCAGCAGCCCTCCCTCGACGAGCAGTTCCCCGACACCGAGCCCCACGCCAACTCCTACCCCGGTTCCAGCTGTCGTGAATGATAGCTATGTCAGAGTTGCAGGTGTCCCCAGCCTCGATAGTGCCACATATGGAACGCGCACATTCCAGGGTCTGCCCAGCCTTGCCCGCGTCGGCAACCGGATCTGGACAGTATGGTTCGGCGATACGGTGGTGCCTGGCGGTGAAGCGACCGGTAATTTCCTGATCCTGCGTTACAGCGATGACGGCGGGGTAAAATGGTCTCGGGAATTCTATCTGGTCCCGGCCAACCGGCAAACAGACCGAATCCTGGATTCCCGTTTGTGGTTGGCACCAGACGGGAAATTGTGGGTTATCTACCCTCAGGCTGGCAACAGTGTTTCGCATGACGGACAGTTTGGGACATGGGTTGCTGTCATTCCCAATCCGCTGGACGAAATGCCTGAGTTTGAGCCGGGCGTATTTCTTGCCGACGGTGTCACAACCCGGCCATTCCGTTACAACGATGGCTGGCTGGTCCCCATCGACTATCCGTTCGCCGGTCCGCGTTTTCCGGAACGAGCAGGCATGCATGTCTACAAGATTGATGTCGCGAACCGGCGCGTAGCAAAGTTGACCACCGTGCCGCGGGTTATCGGTGCGGATTACAACGAGCCGAACCTGGTTCAGCTCCGCAACGGCGGTCTATTCTCGCAATCGCGAAGCAATGGGTGGATTTCTGAAAATCGGACAGACGGGACTTCCTTGACCTGGCCAGCAGCGATCCGGTTTAGCGCCTTTACGAGCGCGACTTCGCGCACTGCACTGGCGCGCAGCCCGACCGGGCGGCTGGTAATGGTTTTCAATCAGCGGGCAGACGGACATAACCGTGCCGATATGACCATCGCATTCAGCGACGATGACGGGCTCACATGGCCCTATTCTGCCATATTCGATAATCGCACGGGTGTATCCTATCCGGATATCGATTTTGATGCCAATGGCGACGTGCTCGTAGTGTATGATTACTTTCGTTGGCGCGGAAAGGTCTTGCTCGCGCGGATCGACGAACAATCAATTGTCGACGGCAAGGGATCGCCCAAATTCACGATAAATCTGGTACACGAAATACCTCGCTGAACGATCCGCTACGGTAGTTCCTACAAGGCTTCTTCCAACGCCAATCTGGTTCGCTTCAGGGCATCGGCTTTTAGCTGATGGACGCGGGGGATGCTTACCTCCAGCACGGCGGCGATTTCAGCCAGGTTCAGCTCTTCAGTGAAATATAGCTGGAGCACCAATTGCAGCCTGTCGGGCAAGGTCGCCAGCACTTGGGCCAGATCGCTGCTTTGTTCGTTGGCCATCAGGACTTCGAAAGGGTCTGGCGAATCCTGCGTGAAATCGGCGTTGTGCTCGTCATATTCATCATTGATCGACAGCACCCGGATGGGTTGTTCAACAAACTTCGCAAGATTGGCCTGTTCAATGCCAAGGCTGCTTGCCAGCTCCTCAGGTCTCGGCTCACGGCCGTGCAGCACCTGAAATTGACTGCGCACAGCATCATAGCGCTGCCGGCGTTTGATCGCCCCGCGCGTTTCCGGGGCCATCTTGCGCAAAACATCGAACATCGCGCCGCGCACCCGCATTTTGGCATAGGCGGCAAAGCCATCTTCAGTGGGTCCGGAATGTTTGCGCGCGCATTCGGTCAGGGCAATCAGGCCCACTTGCAGCAGATCGTCGACCTCCAACCCATCGCGGCCCGAGCCAAGAATGTGCCACGCGGCCTTGCGGACCATCGGCATGAACCGGCGAACCTTGTCTTCGACATCGGCTTGGCTGCAATAAGCGGTGGCGGGCGAAAAGGCGGAATGATCATGCTTCATGACGCGGCAAATTCCTTCTGCGGGGTTTCCAGCATTGGGCGGTTATCTTGTGGGCT
>JBBKWK010000133.1:0-5578 GCA_037968915.1 Pontixanthobacter sp. | reverse complement strand
AAGCCAACCCTGCCTAATTGCGCGCCCTCACCTTTGGTACGCCATCGGTTTGGCCCCTTCGTCTAAGGGTTAGGACGCGGCCCTTTCACGGCTGAAATACGGGTTCGAATCCCGTAGGGGTCACCATTTTTGGTTTCATTACTTTGGTTATTTGCCGAAACGTGATTTTCCGAAGTGAGTGCTTCCACAAATCTATGGGAAGTATTCCGCGCCGCAGCCCGTTCATCGGCGCGGCGTTTGTCCGTTCATTGCAAAAAATTTGACAGTGGCGGCGTGGTTACAATGTCGCTAACGCGCTCCTCATGCAACAAGGTCGAGAAGTGCCGTGGCCGGGAATTTTCATCGCTTTGGCGACCAGCCTGGCGATGGTGCTGGTTGGAATCAGTCTTTGGATGGTGCTGGCAATTGCGCTGGTCTGGGCAGGATCACTGTTACTCGTTGCCGCTACCCCGCCCACACCTCCTGCAACCCGGCCCAAAAGCCCCTTTAGTCAGGCAACGATCACGCAATTGATCGAGCATTCCGGCACTCCGCTGCTGATGATCGAGCGCGACCGCGTTGCCATAGCCAATGAAGCAGCGAGGAAGGTCCTCGGATCGCATATCATCGGACAGGATGTGCGGGTCGCCTTCCGCCATCCCAAGGCGATCGCATTAATGTCGCAGGATGGATCTGGCACGGCGCTGATAAAGAATTTTGCCCGTCGCAAGGACATTTGGCAAATGAATCGGCAGGTGATGGATGACCGCTTCGCCGTGGTCGAATTACTCGATCAAACATCCGAAGCACAAATCAGTCAGGCGCATACCGACTTTGTCGCTAACGCCAGCCATGAATTGCGCACGCCGCTGGCATCGATCATCGGCTACGTCGAAACGCTGGACGATGACGATGCCGCAATGCCACCGGCCACTCGCAAGAAATTCCTCAAGACGATCCTGACAGAGGCAAATCGCCTGCAGAGTTTGGTCAGCGATCTGATGTCGCTTTCCCGTGTCGAGGCGGAAAAGCACGACGAACCGGCAGAACATATCGAACTGAAGCAATTGGTCGAAACGTCTGCCCGCGAGGCGGCGGGCGAAACCCGGCTAAACCGGATTACGTATAATTGCCCGGCGGAAATTACCGTGGTGGGCGACACCAAACAATTGGAGCAATTGGTCAGAAACCTGGTCGACAATGCGCTCAAATATAGTGATCCCACGCAGAATGTGACCATCTCCCTACTGGAGGATGACAAAGGCGATGCGGAGCTGATTGTTCAGGATTGCGGCGATGGCATCCCCGCCGAACATATTCCTCACCTCACCCGCCGGTTCTACCGAACCGATCCAGGGCGCAGCCGTGCCTCCGGCGGAACTGGTCTCGGGCTCGCGATAGTAAAGCATATTGTGGAACGTCACCGTGGACGGCTCGACATCTCTAGCGAGGTTGGTCAGGGAACTCAGGTGACAGTTCGGATCCCAGCCCTCGAAGATAAATCAGAGCAATTGACATGAACTTGTCACATAAGCCGATCATGCGGCGGTCAGACACGTATTCAATCGCGGAATCCTGAGATGGGCTTTCGCCTACGGGGTCAGGAACAGGAAGATATTATGACATTCAAAACAATCTTTGCGCTGCCCACACTTGCTACTGTTACACTGCTCGCAGCGTGCGGCGGCGGAAGCGATACAACGCGCGATTCAATTCGCGCAGTCGGCTCGTCCACCGTCTATCCTTTTGCCAAAAAGATTGCAGAATCTTTCACGCAGTCCAACCCGGGCATGAAATCCCCGATCATCGAATCGACCGGAACTGGCGGCGGCATAAAATTGTTCTGCGCGGGTCTCGGCGCGAACACTCCGGATATGGCGAATGCGTCGCGCCGGATGAAAAAGGCGGAATTTGACACCTGCGCCGCTAATGGCGTCAAAGATATAATCGAATTGCAAGTCGGCTTGGACGGGATAGCCTTTGCATCTGCGAGGGGCGGGATCATGATGAACCTATCGCCGGAAACAGTGTATAAAGCCCTCGCTGCCAAGCCATTTGGCAAAGAACAGACGGCAAAGTTGTGGTCAGATGTCGATCCTTCGCTGCCGAAAGTGGCGATTTTGGTCTACGGTCCGCCGTCCACTTCGGGCACCCGCGATGCGCTGAAGGAATTGGTGCTCGAGAAAGGCTGCGACAGCGATCCAGCTATGAAGGCGCTCAAGGACAGCGACAAAGATCGCCATGAGCAGGTTTGTACCGAAGTCCGTTCCGACGGGGCTTATGTTGATCAAGGTGAACAGGATAACCTGATCGTCCAGAAGATCGAAAATAATTCCAAGGCAGTCGGTGTTTTCGGCTACTCCTATCTCGAGGAAAATCTCGACAAGGTGCAGGGCTTGCCGATGAACGGTGTCGAGCCAACCTACGCGAACATCTCCACTTTCGCCTATCCGGGTGCGCGGCCGCTTTATGTTTACGTCAAAAAAGCGCATTTGAAAGCGATCCCAGGCCTGCCTGAATATCTCGCGGAATGGGTCAAGAACTGGACCAAGGACGGCGTACTCGCGAAAATCGGACTGGTTGCCTCGCCGGATGACGTGATGGCCGCCAATGCAAAGGCCGCCTCGGAATTCAGCACCATGAACAGTGCGGACCTGAAGTAGGGCCCTGACTGCATGTCTCCTATCATTCTGCTCGTTCTTGCTTTGGGTCTTGGCTTGGCAGGGTGGCTTGCCGCCCGCGCCAGGGCATGGACCTTCAAGCGGGACGCTGCGAATGGCAGGATCGCTGCCCTACCAAGCTATCACGCATGGTACGTTGCCCTGTGGATAGTGATCCCGGTGATGATGTTCATCAGCCTGTGGTCGGTCATTGCGCCGCAATTGGTGACTCAATCAGTTTTGGCATCACCCGGCGCTGCGGATTTACCGGCCTTCGGCTTTCAGCGGGATTCGATATTGAGCGAAGCCCGCGCGGTTGCCACCGGCAGTGCTCGGGCGGTATTCAATGAAGAAGCCGGGGCGCTGGTCGAACCCTACCGCGCCGCGATTTCGCAATACAATATTATCGGCGTGCTCAGTACATTGATAATCGCGTTCCTCACCGGCGTCTGGTCATTCCTGAGGGTTAAGCCTGACTTCACCGCACGAACCCGCGTGGAACGCGCTGTCATGGTGATCCTGCTGCTCGCTTCGCTGGTGGCGATCCTGACGACACTCGGCATCGTGGTAAGTCTGGTGTTCGAGACTATCCGCTTCTTCGGCATGGTTAGCCCGATAGACTTCCTGTTTGGAACGCAGTGGGGCCCGGACCCGATGAGCAATCCGGATAATCCGGACGGGTCGCGTTACGGCGCAATCCCGTTGTTCTGGGGTACCATCTTCATCGGCGCGATTATCGCGATGATCGTTGCGATCCCGCTCGGTCTGATGAGCGCAATTTATCTCACCCAATATGCCGATCCCCGCCTGCGGTCATGGATCAAGCCTGCCTTGGAAATCCTCGCCGGTGTTCCGACTGTGGTGTACGGCTACTTCGCTGCGTTGACCGTTGCGCCCGCAATCCGGGATTGGGCAATGGCAATCGGCATCAGCAATGCATCAAGCGAAAGTGCGCTCGCCGCTGGTCTGGTGATGGGGGTGATGATCATTCCCTTCGTCTCATCCATGGCAGACGATTCCATAGCCGCTGTGCCGCAGGCTATGCGCGACGGCAGCCTGGCCATGGGAGCTACAAAATCGGAAACCATCCGCCGGGTGCTCGTTCCGGCGGCATTGCCCGGCATCGTTGCGGGGGTCATGCTTGCGGTTAGCCGGGCGATCGGCGAAACGATGATTGTGGTGATGGCCGCCGGTGCTGCCGCCAACCTTACAGGCAACCCGCTGCAAGCCATGACAACCGTCACATTTCAGATCGTGGCCATGCTAACCGGCGAGGGTAGTTTCGATCACCCAGCCACGCTCGCCGCCTTTGCGCTTGGTTTCGTGCTGTTCATGGTCACCCTGGGCCTGAATTTCATCGCCCTGCGCGTCGTAAAAAGATTCCGGGAAGCCTATGACTGAGCAGACCGCCCCAGCCCGAACAGCCCCGACTCGAACAGCCGAATTCGAAGCACGACTGAAAAAGCGTTACGCATCCGAGCGGCGGTTTAAATTGGCCGGACTCGGCGCGATCCTGTTTTCCGTCGCGGTGCTCGCGTTCCTGCTGATTACCATGAGCATTAACGGGATCGGCGGCTTCCAGCGGGCGGAACTGGATGTGCCGATTGACTTTGCCGAGGCCGGAATTTCAGGCGATGCGAGCACACTGTCCCAGATCGGCGCTGTGCAAGTGCTAGAGGCGCAGGGGCTACCTGCCACAGTGCAATTCTTCGCCGAAAAGCAATTGGGCGAAGCAGGGGCGGCTGAAATCAGCGCCACTGCATGGCGTCTCGTCGCGGGCGAAATTATCGCCGATCCCGCGATCCTGCGCGAAAAAGTGACCTTATCCCTCCCCGCCAGCCCCAATCTTGCGGCCGGCCTTGCGGGAGAAGGCTCAGCCGAAATGCAGGCCCTTGCCGCCGAATTGGCTGCGGAAGGTAAGCTTGAGACCAAACTCGATCTCGGCTTCCTCCAACGCGCCGATGCCACGGATCCTCAGCGGGTGGGCATCTGGGGCGCCCTAAAGGGCTCCATGCTCACGATGTTCATCACTTTGATTCTGGCATTTCCGATCGGCGTAATGGCTGCCCTATATCTAGAAGAATATGCGCCGAAGAATCGCTGGACCGATCTGATCGAAGTTTCGATCAACAATCTTGCTGCAGTCCCCTCGATCATCTTCGGCTTGTTGGGGCTCGCAGTATTCCTGTGGCTGTTTCCCAATATGCGGTCTGCGCCGCTGATAGGCGGGATGACGCTAGCATTAATGACTATGCCGGTGATCGTCATTTCCGGTCGCAATGCAATAAAGGCAGTACCGCCCTCGATCCGCGATGGCGCACTGGCGATCGGCGCATCACAGGTCCAGGTGGTGTTTCATCATGTGTTGCCTCTCGCCCTGCCCGGAATTCTAACCGGTACAATCATCGGTATGGCCCGCGCGCTGGGGGAAACAGCCCCGCTGCTGATGATAGGCATGCGCGCCTTTGTCGCTACACCGCCTGAAGGGTTTACTTCGCCAGCCACCGTATTGCCGGTGCAGATTTTCCTGTGGTCCGATGAAATAGACAGAGGCTTCGTCGAACGGACATCTGCAGCGAT
Source organism: Pontixanthobacter sp. (assembly GCA_037968915.1). Classification (GTDB taxonomy): domain Bacteria; phylum Pseudomonadota; class Alphaproteobacteria; order Sphingomonadales; family Sphingomonadaceae; genus Allopontixanthobacter. The sequence goes on along the minus strand of JBBKWK010000133.1, from coordinate 359 downwards.
TATTGTGCTATTGATATTCCTCCTGCTGATGAATGGCCTGGCCATTTATCTGCGCAACCGTTTCGAGAAAAAGTGGTGACAGTAGTCCATCCCAATCTGGAGCAAACCGACGCCAAGATGAGCGCGCGGGATGTGTCCGTATATTACGGCGACAAGAAAGCTATCGACGAAGTTTCGATCGATATTCCAACGAAATACGTCACCGCATTCATCGGCCCATCCGGCTGCGGAAAATCGACCTTCTTGCGAACGCTCAACCGGATGAATGATACAATCCCATCGGCCCGGGTCGAAGGAGAGGTCACACTAGACGGCGAAGACATCTATCGTTCGAAAATGGATGTGGTCCAATTGCGTGC
>JBBKWK010000132.1:0-4043 GCA_037968915.1 Pontixanthobacter sp. | reverse complement strand
GCATGGGGCGCCGAGATCGATTTCTGGAAAGTCTCTATCAAGCCGGGCAAGCCCCTATTGGTGGCGCGCCGAGACCACCAGATTATTCTTGGTTTGCCGGGCAATCCAGTATCGAACTTCGCCACGGCTTTTTTATTCATGGTACCCCTCCTCCGCCATCTGTCAGGCTCAAAATTTCCCTTGCCCCGCCGATCTATGAGCCGTGCCGGGTCTGATTTACCCGCCACGGGGCCGCGGCGTGAATTCCTGCGAGCCGTTGAGAATGGAAGCGATGTTATCCCGGTCGGCGAACAAGACAGTAGCGCTCTGCGCGCGCTCGCCAATGCCAACGCGTTGATCGAGCGTCCGGCGAACTCTGCTGAGGTGAAAGCGGGAACAAATGTTCCAATCTATCTGCTCCAAAATGGCTGAATTGCTTGACTTCCAGAAATTGGTTGCCTAATTGTTCTGTATTCGTTCACCATAATTCGGCGGGCGGAACATCTTAGGCGATCGCTTAAATCGAGCGACAAAGGAGTTTTCGCCATGCTTACAGCAAAGCAGCACGAACTTATCCGTTTCATTCAGGAGCGGCTGGAAGAAACGGGGATATCCCCTTCCTTCGAGGAAATGAAGGATGCGCTTGATCTCAAGAGCAAGTCAGGCGTGCACCGCTTGATTTCTGCATTGGAAGAACGCGGATTTATCCGCCGCCTGCCCAATCGGGCGCGTGCGCTGGAAGTGCTGAAGCAGCCTGAGGATGCCCTGCCCGGTAGCTCTCGTCCGAACGCTCCCAAGGATTTGCCGGATAATGTGATTTCGCTGCAGAAGGCGACACCGAAACAGCGTCCGGAACCCGCCAATGACGTCATCGAAGTACCTCTGCACGGACGAATTGCCGCAGGCGCTCCGATCGAAGCTTTTGAGGGCCAGACCAGCCTTCCCGTTCCCGCAGCATTGCTTGGACCAGGCGAGCATTATGCGCTCGAAGTGTCCGGCGATTCGATGATCGACGCAGGCATTTTCGATGGCGATTTTGCGCTGGTGAAACGGACCAATGTCGCCCGTGATGGGGAAATCGTGGTCGCGCTTATCAACGATGAGGAAGCAACGTTGAAATATCTCCGCCGGGAAGATGGCATGGTCCGGCTCGATCCGGCCAATCCAAGTCACCAACCGCAGGTCTATCTGCCGGATCAGGTGCAAGTTCAGGGTAAGCTAGCGGGGTTGCTGCGACGCTACCATTGAGGGCCCTGGCCGCTTTGCGCATTCGGAACGTCGGCCAATTGATCTGAGTTACCCAAAATTTCGAAAGGAGTGGGCGTCATGTCCGCCCCTTTTTGTATTACGCTTACTTTCGCTTCGAAAACCGGCTCGACTTTTCCTGCCACCAGCCATGTTTCCCCTGACGTTCGGCGACGGTATCAAACCGCTCATCATCCAAGTAAATCGTCAGCCCACCGGTAGTGTTCAGAAGATTTCGATCAGCTTTCAACCATTTAGGTCGGCAACTGAAGGGCAAATAGCGGTCGGCAATCACGATATCAGACCGATCACATGCCGCAGCCAATGCACGCGAATCGACCATGTCACGGCTGCGGGCCATCATCACATGCCAGGGCCGTCCGCCGCGCTGCAGGGTCACGACGCAGAAATCCCGGCTGCAATCCGCCCCCGGCCATTCGGCAAGCGGCACCGGAATGCCGCCCATTCCAGCCATTTCGAGCAGATTGTCGCTGGCAAAGCTGCTGCGGCTGTCTCGCAGCACAAGCAATTGGTCGCCCTCTCCCGCGATTCCGACATGGCGCCCATCACCTGAGATCAATAGGTCAGGCACCGGCTTCCCAAGCATAAACAAGGCCGCCACCGCAGCAGGCACGAGTCCCAACAACCGCACTTTGCCCTTCCACAGCCCGAGCCATAATCCGCCCATGAGGAATAGGGCGAATAGCGCCCCGCCCATTTCCGGCATCAATTTGACGGCACCGGGTTGATCAGATGTCCAACGAGCAATGGCCAATAGCAATTCGAGCGATTTCCCTGCCAGCCACCAGGCCGGCGCACCCGCTCCGACAGTATCCATCAGCAGGGCCAATGCGATCAGCGGCATCGACAGGAACGTGACCAGCGGGATTGCGATCACGTTGGCAAAAGCACCGTAAACTCCCGCGCGGTGGAAATGGAACAGCACAATCGGCATAAGCGAGAATTCGATCACAAGACCGGTCACCAGCAGCATGATCGCCCGCCTGCCCATCTTCGAAAACCATGTTTCCTCGCGCGGAGCGAGAAAACTGCGGACCGGAGCGCAATTATGCAGCGCCACGATCGCCAGCACGGCGGCAAAGCTCATCTGAAAGCTCGGCCCAACAAGCGATTCCGGCCACAGCAGCAGTACGAATAACGCCGCCGTCGCCACCATCCGCAGTGACAGCGGCTCCCGCCCCAATGCGAGCGCAATCAGCACCAGAACCGCGCCTACACAGCTGCGCACGGTTGGCACTTCCGACCCTGTCAGCAAGGTATAGCCGATGCCTGCCAATGCTCCGATTGCCGCAGCCAGAACCGGTAATCGCACGCGCAAGGTCAGCCACGGCCAAAGCGCAAGCAGCCGGATCGCCAACAAATACGCTGCCGCAATAACCGCGCTGACATGCAGCCCGCTGATCGACAACAGGTGAGTCAGACCCGAATCCCGCATCGCCTCCTCGTCAGCCTCGGTAATGCCGCCGCGATCCCCGCTGGCAAACGCGGCGGCGATCGATCCCGGAGAACCACCCAATTGCGAACGGACATAGCGGGCCAGGCGGCGCTGCAATTTGGCAATGCTGCCGCCAGTTTTCGCGGGCTGGATTATTTCAATGTCACCCATCGCCGATCCGGTCGCGGCATAACCCTGAAACCATGCGCTGCGGGCAAAATTATAACCGCCGGGCAACATCGGCGGCGCTGGAGGCATCAGACGTACGCGCAGCCGGATGATCGCGCCCTCGCCTATTTCGGGGCTAACCACCGGATTTTCCGGGGTGACAGGAACGTTCACACGGATCTTGCGTGCCACCCCCGCCTCAGCGTCGCGCATGGCAAGCACCAGGCGCACTCGGTCACGCGCCGGTTGTTCTTCTCGCCCCAGTACCTTCGCCTCGATCCGCATGACCTGCGGACGGTCCATCGGTTGCGCCCCGACCATTTCCGAGCGCGCCCAGATGATCGCCAACCCTGCCGCGAACACCAATGTTATCGCCGTAACCGCAAGCCGCAATTCGGCCCGATCATCGCGCCCGCGCCACAGTGCCAATGCCGCAATCGCGGCCATCAGCGCCCCGCCAATCGCCGCGCTCCATTGCCATGGTTGACCGAGCACAAACCATGACCCGATCCCGGCAGCGAAGAATACGGTCAGCCATGGGCCGCGATCGAATCCGGCATTGCCCAGAAACCGGTCAAATATCCCGCCGATACTGGACAAGTCGGCGCGGCTACGCCAAGGGCGCTGCAGTGCAGCATCGCTCACCGGGGGCCCATTTCCGATGGGTATCTCAGGAATGGTGGGGCTGCCCATTAAACCATTGAAAGGACGCGGACTGTGATGGCAAGCTCTAGCGACACGGTTGTCACACGCTTTGCTCCTTCTCCGACGGGTTTCCTGCATATTGGGGGTGCCCGTACAGCCCTGTTCAATTGGCTGTTCGCGCGGCATCACGGCGGCAAAGCGCTGCTCCGGATCGAAGACACCGATCAAAAGCGGTCTAATCCAGAAGCAATCGAGGCGATTTTCGATGGCCTGTCATGGCTTGGCCTAAAATATGACGAGGAACCGGTATTCCAGTCAAAGCAGGCGGCGCGTCACGCCGAAGTGGCGGAGACACTGCTAGCCAATGGCCACGCCTATCGCTGCTATGCCACTACCGACGAGCTGGAAGAAATGCGCGCTGCTCAGCGGGCGGCGAAGCAGCCGCAACGCTATGATGGCCGCTGGCGTGACCGCGATCCGGCTGAAGCGCCCGAGGGCGCGCCGTTCGTTATCCGCCTGAAAACCCCGCAGACGGGCGAAACCACTATCG
>JBBKWK010000131.1:0-3488 GCA_037968915.1 Pontixanthobacter sp. | reverse complement strand
AGTTAGTTCATACTCTGCTGTCTTCTGGCCCTTGATCGTTAAGGCGAGCCGCATAAATGTTTGATATTGGCGCAAGCGAATTGCTGGTCATTGTGATCGTGGCCGTGCTGGTCATCGGTCCCAAAGACTTGCCCTTGGCATTGCGTACAGCCGGACGCTGGATCGGCAAAATTCGTCGGGTTTCCGCCCAATTCCGCACCGGCTTCGATGCAATGGTGCGTGAAGCGGAAATGGAAGACATGGAACAAAAATGGCGCGACCAGAACGCCAAGATTATGGCCGAACATCCGGGCGAAGCGTCTGCAGAGGGGGCAATGGAGTCGGCGCAAGCAGAAATGACCCCGCTGACTGCACCAGACGATGGCGCGCCAACGATGCCTGAGGCGGCAGAGAAGTCCATCGGCACCGAGCCTGCGCCAAATAGTGACGAACCGCTGCTGCCGCTTGGCAAGCCCGCGGCGAAATAGGCAGCTATGGCAATCAAAGTTAGAGACATTGACGAATCGCAGGCGCCGCTGCTCGATCATTTGATCGAATTGCGCGGCCGACTGGTCCGCTGCGTTATGGCGCTCGCGGTGGCATTTGCGGTCTGCCTTTATTTTGCGGACGACATTCTCGGTTTTCTGGTGCGGCCCCTGACAGAGGCATTTCCGCCGGGCACGGGGTAGCTGATCTTCACCCAATTGTATGAAGTGTTTTTTGTCGAACTGAAGGTAGCGCTGTTTGCCGGTTTCTTTGTCAGTTTCCCGATTATTGCCAATCAATTATGGGCATTTGTCGCACCGGGTCTGTATGCCAAGGAAAAGAAGGCGTTTCTGCCATTCCTGATCGCGACCCCGATCCTGTTCATTGCTGGTGCGGCGCTGGCATATTACGTGGTGATGCCAACGGCGTTCAAATTCTTCCTCGGTTATGAGGGGTCGGCAGGGGGCCTAAAGATCGAGGCGCTGCCGTCTGCTGGCGAATACCTCTCGCTTGTGATGCAATTCATTCTGGCTTTCGGGATCAGTTTTCTGCTGCCAGTTTTGCTGTTGCTGCTGAACCGCGCCGGGATTGTGACGCGCCAACAATTATCTGGCGCGCGCCGCTATGTGATAGTGCTGGTGGTGGCCCTATCGGCGGTAGTGACCCCGCCAGACCCAGGATCGCAATTGATACTGGCGATACCTCTATTGTTTCTGTTCGAGGGTTCGTTGGCGATCATGTGGCTGGGTGAACGCCGTGCGAAGAAGGACGTTCAGGAAAGCCCAGTCGAATCCTCAGAGTAAGGACAGTCGGGCAGGCACGGGTGGTCCCATTAGGGTTGATCGCCTCCCGACACGTTGAACAATCCACGCCAACAACGCACACAAAAAAACGGAGCCGTAAGGCCCCGTTCTTAATGTCTTGGCTTAAAGAGAATTAAGCGCTGATTGGCTCATCATCGCCATTGTCAGCGATAATGATAATGCCAGCAATTACGGCTGCAGCAGCCAGAATTGCGATAAGGATGCCGGAACCTTGAAGTTCACTTTCGTCCTGAGCAACAGGAGCCGAAATACGGTCAACGTTTGCCGAAGACTGAGCAAGCGCAGGGGAGGCAGCAAGGGAAATTGCAGCGGTTGCTGCCAGTAGATTACGGAACTTCATAGATTGTACTCCTTGGACGTCTTTTTTGTTTAATCTCAGCTCCCTTTTAGGACAGCTGTTAATGGGTGGCAACCCCAAAGGTCGAGCTATTGCCGATATGTGCCAAAATTGTGACACCTTTCTCGTCGTTTAGGTTCGAGACAGAGGGCATACCTAATGGTTTTTCCTTAACTCAACCAGAACGGCGGATCAGGTGAAATTGCACAAGAACTCAACGAACGTAATCGCTGAAATATCCCAACGAAACGTTAATTATGCCGATTTTGTCGTCATTCGCCGGTTGATTTCGTGGCGGAATCATACACTCGTTCTCCGCCGACCCATGTCTGCAGCACCTTAGTAGCACGGATTTCGGCGGGGCTGACCAGCAACGGATCACGGTCGAGCAGCAGGAAATCGGCGCGCTCCCCCTCAATTAAACGGCCAAAGCGTCCCTCCGCGAACCCGGCATAAGCTCCGCCATAGGTAAAGGCAGATAACGCCTGTTCGCGGTTCACGCGTTCTTGCGGCTGCCACCCGCCAAACGGCTGGCCGGCAGCGTCCATCCGGGTGAATGCTGCAGCGAGACCGGCAAAGGGATCAACCGATTCGACCGGCGCGTCGGACCCAAAGGCCAGGGGTGCGCCCGCGGCAGCGATACTTTTCCAGGCATATGCGCCGCTCAACCGGTCGTTACCCAATCGTGCTTCTGCCATTGTGCGGTCGGACGTTTGGTGGACAGGCTGCATCGATGCGATGATGCCATGTTTGCCGAATTGCGCCAGTTCCGCTGGATCGACGATCTGCGCGTGTTCGATTCGCCACCGCCGGTCACCCTGATAGGTTCCCGACATGTCTTCGATCGCAGCCAATACTTCAGAATTGGCTGCGTCGCCGATAGCGTGGATCGCTATTTGAAACTTGTCGAGGGCGGCGCGGCTCATGAGATTGCGTAATTGCGACGGGCTCATGAAAGGCAAACCGAGGTTGGCTGGATCATCGGCATAGGGCCGCTTCAACCATGCGCCACGTGATCCAAGCGCTCCGTCTAGGTACAGTTTCACTCCGTTTAGCCGCAATTTGTCATTATAAAGCCAAGGGGAAGGGCCGGGACCGCCGATCAATTCCATTGCCTCAACCCCGGCGGCGTAGGACATGATTCGGACGTTCAGCGAGCCATTGTCGCCGGCGCGGCGGTAGGACTGCCAGTCCTCGATGGTGGTGCCCATGTCCGCGACCGCAGTAACGCCGCTCCTCAGCAGGATCGCCTGTGCTTCCTGCAACGCAAAATCCCGATCTTCCGGGCGCGGTGCGGGCAGATTTTTGGTGATCAGTCCCATCGCCGAATCGACAAAAATGCCTGATGGCTGTTTCGATCCGGCTAGGACCTCGATCCGCCCCCCGGCCGGGCTGGTGGTAGCTGCATTGATTCCGGCGAGCTTGAGTGCGGCAGTATTGGCCCAGCCGGCATGGCCATCTACGCGTTCAAGCCAGACAGGACGATCTTGCACAATGCTGTCCAGTTCTGCGGCGGTCGGGAAGCGGCCCAAACCCCATTTTTCCTGATTCCAACCTGTACCGATAATCCAGCGGCGGGCGGGATTTTCTGCGGCGTAGGCAGCGATTTTCGATTGCGCATCTGCCAGCGAAGTAGTTTCGGACAAATCAAGCGTCAGTGCGGCAAACCCGATACCCATGACATGTGCATGAGCGTCGATCATGCCGGGGACGACATATTGACCCTTGCCATCAAGCAGAAAATCGACCCCGCTCGGGCGCCGTTCGCCGCGCATCAAAACCAGCTTTATCTTGCCGTCATCGTCGATCCACAGACCTGTGAAACGCTCCACCTTACCGTTTTCGCCGATGGTTATCCCTTG
>JBBKWK010000130.1:0-8288 GCA_037968915.1 Pontixanthobacter sp. | reverse complement strand
ATGGTGCCGCAGCCGATCTTGCCCCCACCGCCGCCCGGAAACTGGCCCCCACCGGGAGCACCGCCGCCACGAACCCGGATATTGGCTGGATTGAATCGGTTGAGTTTCATGCGCATTCCCCGGTAGTTGGCCGTACAAGTTCGGGTGACCCTAGCGTTATTACTGGACAGGGGGAACACACCCCGCAAAACAAGTTCGCAAGATTTTTTTCGTCATCACTTCGGAGTATTCATGTTTCTGTCCGGCAAATGCGCACTTGTTACAGGCTCTACATCGGGCATCGGGCTGGCTATGGCGCGGGCCTTGGCTGCCGAAGGTGCGGAGGTAATTCTCAACGGGTTCGGCGATGCGGAGGAAATTGCCGGCCTGTGCAAAGAACTCGGCGCGAGGCACGTCGGTGCGGATCTGACCACTGCCGCTGGATGCGAAGAATTGATGAAGGTCGCGGGACCGGTGGATATTCTGATCAACAACGCCGGAATGCAGCATGTCGCGCCGGTCGAGGAATTTCCGGTCGGTAAATGGGACGCGATCATTGCGTTGAACCTGACTGCCGCGTTTCACACCGTCCGGCTGGCCGTGCCGCATATGAAAGCTAGCGGCTGGGGCCGGATCATCAACACCGCCAGCGCCCATTCCAAAACCGCCTCGCCGTACAAGAGCGCCTATAACGCCTCCAAACACGGGCTGGACGGGTTCACCAAAACCATCGCGCTGGAACTGGCGCAATCCGGTGTAACCGCCAATTGCATCAGTCCGGGATATGTCTGGACGCCGCTGATCGAGGGACAGATCCCCGACACCATGAAAGCGCGCGGTTTGACCGAAGATCAGGTTATCAACGATGTGCTATTGGCAAAACAACCAACCAAGAAATTCGTCCAGCCCGATGAAGTGGGCGCGTTGGCAGTGTTTCTGTGCCGACCGGAAATGGGCAATGTAACGGGGGCAAACTGGAGCATCGATGGCGGATGGACCGCCGAATAAACGCAACTTTTGCAAAAGTTGTTTAGTGATTGGGTTAGAAAACAGGGGCCGGGCCGCGTTGAAGTTTAAGGGTGCATTGAATTCCAGCAGGATGATTTTGGCGCGCTGCGCGGCCGCATGCTTGGCCATAGCCCTAGCTGGGTGTGCCACCGTGCCCCCCGCGGGGGCAGACCGGCCCTCCAATGAACTGTCCGCGATCGAAACGGATTTAGCGCCCCATATCGCCGTCCTCGCCAGCGACGAATTTGGGGGGCGCAAACCGGGGACGGACGGCGAAACCAAGACGCTCGATTATCTGGTTAGCCAATGGACGGCGGCCGGGCTGGAAGGCGGGACCAATAATCCGGCGAACCCGTGGCTTGCGCCGGTAAAGATTTCCGTCAGCACGCCCGCCACCAGCACGGTGAAGTTTTTCCGCCGGGGCGCGGCAGTTGCTGTGCCGGACAATTCGGTAATCGCGTATTCCTCCGGTCGCCGTGCGTTACTGGACAGGGCGCCGCTGCTGTTTGTCGGTAAGCAATATCGCGAACTGGACCGCGCCGAATTGACCGGCCGGGTGGCGGTGATGTTATGGGATCATCCAGACCAGGCTGAACAGCACGAAGCCTTGCTGGAACGCGGTGCAAGTGCGGTGCTGGCCATTGTCATGAATGATGGTGAGATGTCGGGTCTGGTCGAACGGCGCGGCACGGGATCTTACCGGTTATCAGACGACACCGATGGCAGTCTGCTGGACGGGTTTATGACCCCGAGTGCCGCGGATGCAGTGCTTGGCGAAGGACGCCTGGCGCGTTTGCGAGAATCCGCGGATTCGCCGGAATTCAGGCCGGTGCCGTTGCCGGTCACGGTCTCTATCGAGGCCACCGCGACCCCGGGCGCAATAAAAACCCACAATGTGATCGCGCGGCTACCTGCGCGGAAATCCGATCTGGGGGGTAAGCCGGGGGCGGTCCTGCTGGTCGCGCATTGGGACCACTTCGGCACCTGCGCCGCGCCGCCGGCGGCGGATTTGATCTGCAACGGAGCGGTCGACAACGCCAGCGGCCTCGCGGTGCTGATCGAGCTTGCCCGTCGTCTGTCGCACGGGGCGCCGCTTGACCGCGATATCTATTTTCTCGCCACCACTGGGGAGGAATGGGGTCTGCTGGGCGCGCGGGCCTTTGCCGCCGATCCGCCGGTCCCATTGTCCAGCATTGTCGCGGCATTTAATGTCGATTCGATTGCCATTGCCAAACGCGGCGCACCGGTGGTGATTGTCGGTGCAGGGCTGACCCCGCTTGACGGCCCGATTAAGCGCATCATTGCCGCCCAGGGGCGCAAATTGGGCGATGCCGCACTGGCCGCCAATTTCCTCCGCCGTCAGGATGGCTGGGTGCTGCTGCAGCATGATGTGCCGACCTTGATGGTTTCCAGTGCCTTCGCCGACCGCGCCACGTTGGAGCCATACACGGCCAACCGCTACCATCTGCCATCCGATCAGGTCGCAGGAATTGAATTGGGCGGTGCGGCGCAGGATCTGCTACTGCATCTCGCGATGGTCAGTTATTTTGCTGACAGCACAGCCTTTCCGCTGCCGGATGAGACACCAAACGCGCACAGTGGCAGATAATTCGCTGCATTGCGGTATAGCCCCCTAGCGGTTGTCTTGAACTGCGGTTACATGGGCCGCCACGAAGCTCCGCGCGCGGTCCGAATTTAATCAAGCGAAAGTGGCACACATGGATATCCCTCTCGGCCTTACCTATGACGACGTTCTGCTGCGTCCGGCTGAAAGTGATATCGTGCCCAGCATGGCGGACACCAGCACGCAATTGACGCGGAACATCCGGCTGAGCATCCCCGTGCTGTCGGCCGCGATGGACACAGTGACCGAAGCGGATATGGCGATTGTCATGGCGCAATTGGGCGGCATCGGCGTACTTCACCGTAACCTCGATATTGCCGAACAATGCGCCGCTGTGCGCGCGGTAAAGCGGTTCGAAAGCGGCATGGTGGTCAATCCAATTACCATCGGACCAGACGCGACGCTGGGCGATGCGCATGCCCTCATGTTGCAACACCGGATCAGCGGTATCCCGGTGGCTGACGGCAACGGCAAATTATGCGGTATCCTGACCAACCGCGATGTGCGGTTTGCGGAAAACCTTTTGCAGCCGGTTCGCGAACTGATGACCGTGGACAATCTGGCAACCGTTGGGCTGGGTGTCGGCCAGGAAGAAGCGCGCCGCCTGCTCCATCAGCGCCGCATTGAAAAACTGATTGTGGTGGATGAAAACTACCACTGCATCGGCCTGATAACGGTCAAGGATATCGAAAAAGCGGTCAATTATCCCAGCGCCACCAAGGACGGCACTGGCCGACTCCGCGTTGCCGCGGCAACAACCGTGGGTGACAAAGGCTTCGAACGCACCGAAGCGTTGATTGATGCCGAGGTTGATGTTGTGATCATCGACACCGCGCACGGCCACAACAAAGACGTGGCGCGGGCGGTTGAACGGGCCAAAAAGCTCAGCAATTCAGTTCAGATTGTGGCCGGCAATGTCGCCACGGCAGAGGCAACGCGGGCCTTGATCGATGCGGGCGCGGATGCGGTAAAGGTCGGGATCGGTCCCGGCTCAATTTGCACCACACGGATTGTCGCTGGCGTGGGCGTACCGCAATTGACCGCCGTGCTGGAATGCGCCGCCGAAGCGGCGAAATCCGGCGTGCCGGTGATTGCCGATGGCGGACTGCGCACCTCTGGTGATGCAGCCAAGGCACTCGCAGCGGGCGCCTCCACCATTATGGTCGGTTCGTTGCTGGCGGGTACCGAGGAAGCGCCGGGCGAGACATTCCTGTACAAGGGCCGCAGCTACAAGAGCTACCGCGGGATGGGTTCTGTCGGTGCGATGGCGCGCGGCAGCGCGGATCGTTATTTCCAGCAGGATATCAAGGATTCGATGAAGCTGGTGCCCGAAGGCATCGAAGGTCAGGTGCCGTACAAAGGCCCGGCCAAGGACATCGTTCACCAATTGGTCGGCGGGGTGAAGGCGGCAATGGGCTATACCGGTTCCGCCACGATCGAGGAATTGCAGGCCAAGGCGAAATTCGTGCGCATTACCAATGCCGGTTTGCAAGAAAGCCATGTTCATGACGTCGCGATCACCCGCGAAGCGCCAAATTATCCGACGCGCTAGATGATCCCCGGCGCGCGAGTTCAGGCGGCGATTGAACTGCTAGATGCAATTATCGAGGCTGCCGGTAACAACGGCGCGCCTGCCGACCGGCTGATTGCAGAGTATTTTCGCGCCCGCCGCTATGCCGGCAGCAAGGATCGCCGGGCAGTGCGCGAGTTGGTCTATTCCACCATTCGTGCCTGCGGACCGGTGCCGGAAAGCGGCCGCGCAGCCATGTTGCGCCTTGCGCAGGGCGATTCGGAAATTCTGAGCTTGTTCGACGGCGTCGGCCACGGACCTGCGCCGATTGAGCCGGATGAACCGGTGGCCGAAGGCGGCATTGCCCCAGACTGGCTGATCGAACGCTTGAGCAAGTCGGAGATTTGGGGCGAGGAAGCCGAGGCTTTACTGGGCCGCGCTCCGCTCGATCTGCGGGTGAACACTTTGAAGGCTGACCGCGCCACACTGGAACTGCCGGTCGAGGCCGAGCATCTCGCCGCGCCGCAAGGCTTGCGTCTGGAGGCGGGTACGCAGGTTGAACAATGGGACGCCTACAAAAACGGCCAAATCGAAATTCAGGACCACGGCAGCCAATGGGCCTGTCATGCTCTGAATGCAAAACCGGGCGAGTCGGTTATCGACCTATGCGCGGGCGCGGGCGGCAAGACGCTCGCACTGGCTGCGGCGATGGAAAATCAGGGCAAATTGCTCGCCACCGATACTGATCGCGGGCGTCTGTCACGGCTGCGTCCGCGCGCGGAGGGTGCTGACGCTGGGATTATCGAATGCCTGCTGCTCAATCCAAATAAAGAACTGGAAATGATCCGCGGTTGGCCGGTCATGGCGGAAGACGGCGGTGTCGATGCCGTGCTGGTCGACGCGCCCTGTTCCGGCACCGGCACATGGCGCCGCAACCCCGAAGCCCGCTGGCGGCTGGATGACCGGCAGTTGGCACGCTATGCGAATGTTCAATCCTACCTACTTGAACTGGCAGCAAAACTGGTCAAGCCGGGCGGGCGGATTGTCTATATAACCTGCTCGCTGCTGGACGAAGAAGGGCGGGGCCGGGTCCAATCCTTTATGGCGACACATCCTGGCTGGACTGCCGATCCACTGGATTTGCCCATCGGACGAATCCGCAGCCAGGGAACGCGGCTTACTCCGTTCCATGACGGCACGGATGGATTTTTCATCGCGAGTCTATCTTCTCCGTGTTAGCGTAATCTCCTATGGCCGATTCTTATCGACTTTTCAGAACGGAACGCTGGGCCAGATCGGGCCCGATGGCCGCACCAATGGAGTTATTCATGCGATTTGCACCCGCCGCCGCCGCCCTGTCACTGCTATTCGCGATGACTGCGAGTGTCGGGTATAGCGCTGATCCGGAACCCAACCCGCGCGCAGTGATGCTGGTTGCCGAAGGGCGCGCTGCCCTCACGGCGGGTCAACCGCAGAAGGCGACCGATGCTTTCGAGGCGGCTTTGGCGGTCGATCCGGCCTATTCTGCGATCTACCTCGAACTGGCTGAGGCCGCACGCCGCGAAGAACTGCAGGGCAAGGCAATCGGCTATTACCGCGAGGCGCTGAAGCGTAATCCGGACAATTTCGATGCGATTGCCGGCGAAGGCGAAGCACTGGTCGAGAAGGGCGCGGTTGAAAAGGCGCGTCTCAATCTGGCGAAGCTGCAATCGATGTGCGGTTCTGGTTGCCCCTCCACCCAAGAACTGGCGATGGCCATCCAACGCGGCCCGCAGCCGCGTGTTCTGACGGCAGAGGTCGTGATGCCCGATACGCCGGTTGGCCAGAATTAAATGCCGCTAACGCTCCATCACCTCGAATATTCTCAATCTTTTCGAATTCTATGGCTGCTGGAGGAATTGGGCACCGATTACGAGTTGAAGCTTTACAACCGTGACCCGAAAACCAGTCTGGCCCCGTCGGAATACAAGGTTCTGTCTCCCTTGGGCACTGCGCCAGTCATAACGGATGGCGAATTGGTGTTGGCCGAGAGTAACGCCATTGTGGATTACATTCTCGACAAACATCCCGCCAGCACGCTGCGACCCGGGCCAGAACATCCGTACCGCGCACGCTTTCTATTCTGGTTTCATGCATCGCAAGGGTCACTGATGTCAGCAGCAGGGATCGAGATGATCTTGCGAGTGACCGAAGCCCGCAGTCCGTTTCCAATTAACAAATTGCTTGGCGGGGTCTTTGCCAAAGTTCGCAACGGATTTACTGGCCCACGTTTGAAAGCACTGTGGGATCTTGCCGAAAGCGACCTGGGCAAGGCCCCGTGGTTCGGCGGTGAAAATGTCACTGCAGCCGACATTATCTTGAGTTATCCAATGGAGGCCGCGCGCGATCGCGGGACTTTCGGTAGTGAACATCCGAACATCGATGCATGGTTCAAGAGGGTCGAATTGCTACCGTCGTACCAGTCTGCGCGAAAGCTGGATGACAGGCCCCGCGTCGCTTTCAAGATTTAGACACGGCCAACGTCAGACCAGCTCGCGAAATTCTTCCAGAACAGTGCGATAGACGCGTTTCTTAAACGGCACGATCATATCGGGCAGGGTCTCGGGATCGGCCCATTGCCATTCGGAGAATTCGGGCTGATCATGAGCTTCCAGATCGATATCGGCATCATCACCGGTGAACCGCAGCAGGAACCAGCTTTGCATCTGGCCGCGATACTTGCCGCCCCATAATTTGCCGACCAATTCCGGCGGCAGATCATAGGCGATGTCTTCCGCCATCTTTTTCAGCACCGTTACCATGTCAGCCGTGACCCCGGTTTCTTCCTGCAATTCGCGCAAGGCAGCCGCGGTCAGATCTTCGCCCTTATCGACCCCGCCCTGCGGCATTTGCCAGAACACGTCCGACGTTCCCACCGTTTCGCCCATTGTCTCTTTGGCATCGATCCGTTTGCCGACGAACACTTTGCCGTCGGCATTGACCAGCATCACCCCGACACATGGTCGATAAGCACCGGCAGAATTCTTGTCTCTACTCACTCAGGTCGCTCCGCCGGAATTTTTGTTCAACATCAATTTCATGGCGGCAAAGACCCGTTCCAGATCACCCTGCGCGCTTGGTATGACTTGCCTTAAATTGGTGAAGCTGTGGGTCAAACCCTTCATTTCGAGAAACACCATTTGCACCCCCGCTGTGGCCAAAGCGCCGCCATAGGCGCGGCCCGAATCGCGGATCGGATCGAGGCTGGCGGTAACCAGCACAGTGGGCGGACTGGCGGCGATATCGCCCAGAATTGGCGTGGTGCGCTTGTCCGTCCGGTCGGCCGCATAGGCGACATTGAAGAATTCCACCGCCGCTTTGGTCAGGATGAACCCGTCGGCAAAAATCTCCAGACTGGCGCAATCCTCGATATCCGTGGCGAGCGGGAATATCGGCACTTGCAGCACAACCGGAACTTCTGCCGCAGTTTCCGCCAGCGCCTGCGCGGTGACAATGCTGGCATTGCCGCCTGCACTGTCGCCGATCAACACCAGCCCGGTCGCGGCCCGGCCAAGCTGCTCGGGCGAGCCAGCGATCCACCGCGCCGCCGCTTCGCAATCATCCACCGCCGCCGGGAAGGGATGTTCGGGCGCCCGCCGGTAATCCACCGCCACCACCGGCAAATCCATCTGTGCAGCGATTTCGGTGCAAAGGTTGTGATGGCTGTTCAGATCACCGATCACATAGCCGCCGCCATGATAGAAGACGATCACCGGGCCGTCTTCGCGCGCTTCCCGCGCATCGTAAAGCCGCAGCGGAATTTCGCCATCTGGGCCGGGGCAGCTGAGATCACGGATCACCGCCAGTTCGCGCGCCGGGCGGTCCCCCATTGCGTGCAGCGCCAGATAACCGCCGCGCGCCTGCTCCAGCGACATCTCGCTGATTGGCGGGCCGCCCATCGCCGCGAGCCCATCCAGAAATGTCTTCACGTCACCGCGAATATAGGGGTGTTCAGCAGTCATTCCGGTTCTCTCCAGCATAATCCAGTGACCGGCCTTAGCCCGCACGGGTCCTTTTTCACTCGACTTTTTGTCCATGTGGGAGAAAAACTTCATTGCGGGAGTGGGGCAGGGTGCATAGGTGCCAGTTCACGACATAAAAAGCGCTGAACAAAGCGCGTGATAAGGA
>JBBKWK010000129.1:0-6663 GCA_037968915.1 Pontixanthobacter sp. | reverse complement strand
TATCCGACCAACCCCCAGCCAATCCCGAAGATCGCTCCGCCAGTTAGTAATTGCCGGTCGACCGTGCGATTTTCGGGAATATGGAAAGCAGTGTGCAGCAACGGGCGGCGCATCCTGCGGCTAAACATATAGGCGATGCCAGAAGGGATCAGCGCGCCGCCCATGACGTAAGCCAAGGTCGGGTCCCAATCCCCGAACAAATCAAGAAAGGCGAGGACGCGGGCCGGGTTGGTCATGTCGGATAGGGCCAGACCAGCCCCGAAAATGATCCCGGTCAGCAGGGCTGCAATCAGATTTCTCATCGCCTTACCCTCCGCCAACAATGTGGCGCATAAGGCCGACGAGCAGGAACCCTGCACCCATAAACGTGGCGGTTGCAGCCAGCGAGCGCGGCGAAAGGCGGGCCATGCCGCAAACACCGTGACCGCTGGTGCAGCCATTGCCCAGCCGGGTCCCGAACCCGACCAACAGCCCTGCGGCAATCAGCAGCGGCATCGACGAGGTGACAATAACCTCAGGGGATCGCACAAAAATCGCGATGATAGCCGCGCCAATCGGCAGGCCCAGCACAAATGCTGCCGCTTGAGGCCATTTGGGGCCGCTATCGGCGATCCCTGCGGCGCGGGCCAACATCCCACTGACCCCGGCAATCCGGCCTGACAACAACAGAAGCAGTGCCGCAGCAGTGCCGATCAAAGCGCCTCCCGCAAGGGCGACAAAG
The DNA here is from genome assembly GCA_037968915.1 of Pontixanthobacter sp. Taxonomy (GTDB): domain Bacteria; phylum Pseudomonadota; class Alphaproteobacteria; order Sphingomonadales; family Sphingomonadaceae; genus Allopontixanthobacter. The sequence continues at coordinate 5,942 of JBBKWK010000129.1, read as the reverse complement.
GGGCTAAGTGGTTCCATCATATACGCCTCACAATGTATTGAGCGGAAGTTTGAGATAGCGGGTGCCGTTGTCTTCCGGTTCCGGAAAGTGGCCCGCGCGCATATTGATCTGGATAGATGGTAGGATCAGGCGCGGCATCCCGAGCGTTTCGTCGCGCAATTCGCGCATAGTCACGAAGTCCTCCTCGGTTACGCCTTCGCGGACATGGACGTTGCCGGTCCGCTGTGCGCCGATAGTTGATTCCCAGACAAAATCATCGCGGCCGGGCGCCTTGTAATCGTGGCACAGGAATACGCGCGTTTCGTCCGGCAGCATCATCAACCGCTTGATCGAGCGAAACAGAATGCCCGCATCACCGCCCGGAAAATCGGCGCGCGCAGTTCCGTAATCAGGCATGAACATGGTATCACCGACAAAGGCTGCATCACCGATAATATACGCCATATCAGCAGGCGTATGGCCCGGCACATGCAGCGCGGTGAACGGAATTTCGCCGATTTCCATCCGGTCACCATCATCAAACAAATGGTCGAATTGAGAGCCGTCTCGGGCAAATTCGGAACCTTCGTTCAACACTTTTCCGAAGGTTTCCTGAACCGTCAAAATTTCGCGCCCGATCGCTAGCTTACCGCCCAACTTTTTCTGCAAATAAGGCGCAGCAGACAAGTGATCGGCATGGGCATGGGTCTCCAGCAGCCAGTCGGTGGTCAGCCCTTGGCCCTGAATATAGTCGATGATCTGATCGGCGCTGCCGGTTGAAGTGCGGCCCGAAGCCTGATCGAAATCGAGCACTGAATCCACGATGGCAGCGCGTTTCAAGATCGGGTCATGAACAACATAACTGGCGGTGAAAGTCGCTTCGTCAAAGAATGCTTTTATTGTCGGGGAATGGACACCGCCGCGCAGCGCTCCTTTGACCTGTTCCTGGGCTAGTTTCAGGCTGGGATCGGAATGCATCACTAGCTCCTTTCAATGAGTGTAAAGATTAGAATAATCGGGGTTAAACGCATTACGGACAGGTACTTATCCCGGCGCCTTCGTCAGCTCGGGACAGAAGATATCGTGCAGCAATTCCAGCACCCTGAGAGCGCGTGGGTCGGCGATGCGGTAATGCAGCGACTGCGCCTCGCGCCGAAACTCGACCAATTCCTGTTCGCGCAGTTTCGCAAGGTGTTGCGACAGCGCTGACTGGCTTAGGCCGACCCGCTGTACCAAGGCACCGACAGGCAATTCACCGGCCGCAGCAAGGTGGCACATGATCAGCAGCCGAGGGCCGTTGGAAAGCGCCCGCATCAGGCCTGCGGCCTCCTCCGAGTTCGCCGTCATATCAGCCATCGGTATTATCTGGTCTGCTAATGTCATCCCTATGTTATATGCACATATTCTAATTTAGCAATGACTAATGTATGAAAATGTGTGATTAGGCCAGAGTGGTCCTGCCTATGAGCGTCTCGCCCTGAAAGTAATGGGGATTAAGAAATTCGAGCGCTCAACCTGAACTGAGGCCGCGATTTTCTGCCCCTGAAAGCGGACGGAATAGGGACATGTACCTAAAGAGGCGCGAATTTTGGTAGGGTAGAGTTCCCCGGATTGAGAGTTGTGGCTGGATGTGCCTGAAAACCGGGGGAAAGCGTGACAATGGAGATAGGGAACTTTTGCGGGCGATGGGAGGCCGCTCGCAAACCAGAAAGTTGTCTTGTTAAAATGCCAATGTTCGCGCAGTCTGTTGCCTCTGCTCCCAATCCAGCGAGGCAGCCGACATGAATATCAAGGCCGTATCCCCGGACACTGCAGCGCTGGAATCTTTTGGCGGACCAGACGATCTGCATGCGCTTATCGACACCGTGCCCGATGCGATGATCGTGATCGACATTGCCGGACAAATCCTTTCTTTCAGCAAAGGGGCAGCCCGAATGTTCGGCTATACCGAGGCTGACGTCATTGGCGAAAATGTCAGCATGTTGATGCCGTCCCCGGACCGGGAACGCCATGACAGGTACATTTCCCGCTATCTCGAAACTGGCGAGCGGCGAATTATCGGTATCGGCCGCGTCACCACGGCGCGCGCGCGCGATGGTACGATTTTTCCAATAGATTTATCCGTCGGCGAACTTGATCTGCACGGGAAGAAGGTTTTTGCAGGATTTATCCGCGACCTGACCGGCAGCAGGGCGACGGAACAGCAAATGCATACCCTGCAGGCCGAACTCGCCCATGTTTCGCGGATATCGGCGATGGGTACGCTTGCCACTTCAATCGCGCATGAGCTCAACCAACCGCTGACCGCTATCACCAACTACGTCGAAGCCGCGCGTGATCTGCTGGACGAACCAACGCCCGAAAATCTTGTCATGATCCGCGAGGCGTTAGGGGAATCAGTTGCTGAAGCCGTACGCGCGGGGCAAATTGTCCAACGATTGCGCAATTTCATATCCCGCGGTGAAGCAGTTCGTGAATTTTCCAGCTTGGCCCGCCTGGTAAAAGAAGCCAGTGCATTGGCGCTCATCAATGGCGATGGCCGGGATGTGGACTTCGATGTCGCTCTGGATGCTGGCCATGACCGGGTATTTGTCGATAGCGTACAAATCCAGCAGGTTCTGGTAAATTTGATCCGTAACGCGCTGGAGGCAATGCATGACAGCCGGATAAAACAGCTGACTATTACCAGCGAGCCGCATGATAACGATATGGTCCGGGTTTCCGTGTGCGATAGTGGACCCGGGCTTGATCAATTCGTTGCAGAACGGCTGTTCCACCCGTTTGTCAGCACCAAACCCAGCGGGATGGGTTTGGGTCTGTCAATCTGCAACACCATAATCAACGCGCATGACGGCCAAATCTGGGCGGAGCCTTCTTCGATGGGGGGTACGAAATTCAATTTCACCCTGATTAACGCAGAAGGGCATTCGGACGATGACTGATTTCCCGATCTATCTGATCGACGATGACGAAAGCGTACGGCGCTCCGTCGGCTTCATGCTCAAAACCTCGGGCTATATCGTTGAAGATTTCGTGTCGGGTGTCGATTTTCTGTCCCGAGTCAAACATCTGGCCCCGGGCTGTATACTGCTCGACATCAGAATGCCCGACAAAGACGGGCTTCAGGTGCAGGCCGAACTGAATGAACGCGGGGTCGCTTTTCCAATAGTGATCATGACTGGCCACGGCGATATCGACATGGCGGTAAAGGCCATGAAGGGCGGAGCAACGGATTTTATCGAAAAGCCGTTCGAAAAAGTACAATTGGTTGGCGCGTTGAAACAGGCCGCCCACCGCCTCGCCGATGATGAAAGACACCATGCTCGTCGCAACGAGGCCCAGCTTCTGCTCAATGCGCTTACCCCGCGCGAGCAAGATGTTCTGGACGGCCTGGTCAAAGGTCATCCCAATAAGACCATCGGATATGATCTGGGTATCAGCCCCCGCACCGTGGAAATTCACCGCGCAAACCTGATGCAAAAGGTGGCTGTCCACACGCTATCCGATTTGCTGCGAATAGCCTTCGCGGCTGGTCTGGGTAAAAGCGAATAGGGGCTGGCCCTGCTCTTCTCACCGGACCTGTCATGCTGGCTCGGTTTTCACCACGCGATATGTATGTTGCGATCCGTCCGGTTCGGTCAGGGTCAGATATTCGTCCTGACGAATGTGGTGATTTTCCAGATGGAAAATGCTTTCATCGTCATCTTCCCCGATGGCGTATGAAAAAACCCAGCCATTCTTCGCCCTTAGTACATAGCCGGTTTGGTCAGCTTCCTTGGGCCAGAATCGACGCACAGTAGCGCGGCCAGGATCTGCCTTGCGAGCGAATTCGTCAATCACGCCATTATCGTCCAGCGGAAGGCGGATCAAATAGGACCGGCTGGGCGATCCGGTCGGGAATTCGTCCGTTCGGGCGAGTTCAAGTTTGATAATATGCCATTTGCTCATGGTTTTCGCCTTCAGTTAGTCAGTTGCTATTTTCCCTCGCTCTGAAGCAGTTGCGAATACGGAAACCTACTGACGTCGTTCAGGATATTTGCGTAATTACTTGGCCGGTCGCAGCCTTATTCTCCGTGCCATCATAAATAAACCAGACCGACCACATTATTGGTGATGGGAGAAACACAGTGCGCTCGATACTTCTGCATATTCACGAAGATGACTGTCTAGAGGCCCGGTTTCAGGCTGCGCTGGATCTGGGCAGACAATTCGGCGGCCATCTAACCTGTGTGCAGGCGATCCCTTACGAGTTTGGTGTTCCCGGTGACTTCTACGGCTCGTTGGCCGCGCAGATGGCGACCGAATTTCACGAGCAGGCTAAACGTGTCCGCGAGCAATATGAGGCGCGATTGGCGAAGGAGGATGTTCCGTATGACTGGCACATCAGCGATGGAGCCGCGACGAGATTGATCGGCCGATACGCACCACTGGCCGACATCTCCGTTTTCGGCGCGCGCAATCCCGCAGGCAGCCCAGAAAAACCCTCGACATTGGTGAGTGATTTGATCGGCACACTTCGCGCACCGATGTTGGTTGTTCCCGCCAAGATGAAGTCTTTTCAGACTAAGGCGCCAGCGGCAATCGCTTGGAATGGATCAGCAGAAGCTGCACATGCAATCGCTGGTAGCTTGCCTTTGTTGCGGCAAGCGTCGGAAGTTCACATTCTGACAGTGCGGGAGTCGAAGGACGAAAAACAGTTCGCCTTTCCGTCGATGTCGGCGGCAGAATATCTTGCACGCTTCGACATTGAGGCCGAAATTGTCGATATCCCGCGTGACGATGGCGGCAAAACCTCGACCGCCCACAAACTGATGGACGCAGCCGCCAACCGAAAAGCCGGGTTTCTGGTGATGGGCGCATACGGCCATTCCCGGCTGCGCGAACGCATTCTGGGCGGAGTGACGCGGGAATTGCTGACAAATCCGCAATTGCCGCTGTTGCTTGGTCACTGAGGTCGCCAGCGGCAGCGATTGCGACAGGGTTTGCATTCGGGGCCGCTACATAAACCCACTGCCGATTCAAGGTCAGTATTGACCTGCAACTTGTTTCTGCCGCACGTTGCGATTGCGCGCCGCAAAGTTGGCGGCAAGGGAGATACGGGATGGGCAAAGGCAAGATAGTCGCGGCAGTAAGCGCGGCCGCGGTGGTTATGGGATTGGGTGCCTATTGGATTACCCGGCCAGAGATTGTGGACCCCGCCCTTGTGACCGATGCAGAAGCTGCAGTGGCACTTACCGACTACCCCGAAACAGTCCTGTGGGGCGATACCCATCTCCATACCGACAATTCCATCGACGCCTTCGGCTTTGGCGCGCGGCTTGGCCCCGAAGATGCGCTGAAATTCGCGCGCGGCGATGAAGTCACTTCCACCACCGGCATCAAGGCGAAGCTTGCCCGCCCGCTCGATTTTCTGGTGATTGCCGATCACAGCGACGCGCTTGGGGTGATGCGGCGAATCTATGATGCCCCGCGCATCGCGATCCGCGATAAGACGCTGCGCCGATGGTATGATATGATGCACGAATCCCCGCAGCAATCGGCGCGCGCGACATCAGAGCTGATCACCGCGGCAGGCGCCGGGACATTACCCGCGGCAATGATGGATCCTGTACGCAGGAAAGAAAGCACCACGGAGATTTGGAACGCACAGCTCCAGGTGCTTGACCGATATTACCAGCCGGGCACTTTCACACCGCTTGCCGGGTTCGAATATACGCTCCAGCCGGATGGCAACAATTTGCACCGCGTAGTGATGTTCCGCGACGGGATTGAGCGGACGTCCAAAGTTCTGCCCTATCCAGGCCTGATGACCAAGGTTGAGGGCCTGTTCGATTATATGGATGGGTATGAAAAGGCGACCGGCGGCAAGGTTCTCGCCATTCCGCATAATTCAAACCTGTCCAATGGACTGATGTTCGAACTCACGGATTCGAGCGGCGGCCCGATGTCCGCTGAATATGCAC
>JBBKWK010000128.1:0-4369 GCA_037968915.1 Pontixanthobacter sp. | reverse complement strand
GGTCACCATTGGGGCCCTTGATCCGCACGATTTGGCCGAACCGGCCCTTGCCGATGAATTCGGCTGGCTGGCAATCCCCCGAATGGACCAAACCGGCCGACGCCGTGCAGGTTGGCGTGGTCGTGGCGGTCATCGCCACTGTGCCCGCTGCGGCGCCAAAGATCTGACCGAAATCGAGATCTTCGACTTTAATGATCGATTCTTCATCAACCAGAATGGTCCGGGCGGTGACAGATGTCTGCGATTGCGCCAACGCCGGTGCGGACAGAGATCCGACGCCCGCGATCACCATCGCCGCGCCGATGAGGCGCGCGAGGGATTTGGTGGACTGATTCGGTCCACAAAAGGGCGTATTTGAATTCATCACGCCTCCCTAGCTGTCTTGGGGTAAACACATCGGCAGATTTCATGGTTAATTTCGCTTTAAGTATTTGCCTTAGCTAAAACCGCTTTACGGGCCGTGGGCCCGCCCCCTAGGTGGATGCAATGACTGTTCAGCCTGCATCTTCTGATAGCGAACTCCCCGCAATCGCCATTCGCGACCTCGTCAAACGCTATGCGGGAGAAAAGGGATCGGACGGCAAGCTCGCGCTTAAGGGTGTTAGCTTCGATGTGCCGGAAGGCGGAATTTTCGGTCTGCTCGGTCCCAATGGTGCGGGTAAATCAACCTTGATCAATATCCTTGCCGGGCTGGTAACCAAGACCAGCGGCACCGCAGAGATTTGGGGCTTCGATATCGACGCGCAGACCCGCAATGCGAAACGGTCGATCGGGATCGTGCCGCAGGAAATCGTCTTCGATCCGTTTTTCACGCCTTACGAAGTGCTGGAAAACCAGGCCGGGTTTTACGGCGTCGCAAAATCCTTGCGCCGGTCGGAGGCGCTGCTGAAGGCGGTCCATCTGGCGGACAAGCGCGATGCCTATGCCCGGACTTTGTCGGGCGGCATGAAACGCCGCCTGCTGATTGCCAAGGCGATGGTTCATTCCCCGCCGATCCTGATTCTGGACGAGCCGACCGCAGGCGTCGATGTGGAATTGCGCAAGCTGTTGTGGGAACTCGTAACCGATCTCAACAAGGACGGCGTCACCGTAGTGCTGACGACCCATTACCTCGAAGAAGCCGAGCAATTGTGCGACCGGATCGCGATCATCAATCACGGCGAGTTGATCGCCAACAAGCCGACCCGCGAAATGGTTGATATGGCGCGGGAGAAGATCGTCGCGGTGACCGTCGCCAGCGATCTGGCCGCCGCGCCGGTGCATGATGCGTTTGTAAAGAGCGAACTGGCCGGGGCCCGCGGGGTCGAAGTGACCTATAACAAGGACAATCTCACCGCCGGACAGGTACTGGCGATCCTGCAGGGACAGGGTCTGGTGATCGAGGATGTGACCACTCGCGAGGCTGATCTGGAAGATGTGTTTGTTTCGCTGACGAGCGAAAGGTGAACACCCTCTACGATACGATTGGTATCGACTATTCCAACCTCCGCAGGCCCGATCCGCGGATCGCAGCATTGATCGAGAGCGCGATAGGGGATGCGCAGTCGGTGCTTAACGTCGGGGCGGGGGCGGGATCATACGAGCCCACAGACCGTCAGGTTACAGCAGTCGAGCCCTCTATAGAAATGATCAGGCAGCGCCCGAAGAATGCCGCCCCGGCGGTGCAGGGAACGGCCGAGGTGTTGCCCTTTACAGACAATAGTTTTGACGCCGCAATGGCGATTCTGACGGTTCATCATTGGACCGATCAGGCGAAGGGCCTCGCCGAAATGCGCAGGGTCGCACGCAAGAGGGTGGTAATCCTGACCTATGATCCGGCGTTTCGCGATGCCTGGCAGATGGATTATTGGCCCCAGCTCGTCGCGCTTGACGAGGCGCAGATGCCGCCGATGGATGCCTATGCCAGGGCATTGGGTGCAACCGAGATTACACCCGTGCCCATACCTCATGATTGCAGCGACGGGTTTCTCTATGCCTATTGGCGCAGGCCAAGCGCCTATCTCGATCCCCGTGTCAGGCAGGGAAGTTCATCTTTCTGGCGCATCGAAGGAATCACTGACGGGCTTGCGAGGCTCGAAAGGGATCTCGCCAATGGGGAATGGGAAGCGAGTTATGGCGGTCTGCTCCGCACGGAAAGCTGCGATATGGGCTACCGCCTGGTCGCCGCAGAATTCACATAATTGCGCGGTATGTTGCGCGGCGGGCATCCTGCAGGCATGAGGCGGCATGACTAACCCGCAGCAAGATCACGACGTCCTGATTATTGGCTCCGGTGCGGCTGGGCTGACAGCGGCCCTTGCCTTGGCCGAGCACAAGAAAGTGCTGGTTCTCGCCAAAGGTTCGCTGACCGGCGGCAGCACAGCATGGGCGCAGGGCGGGATCGCCGCGGTGCTGGATGCGGGCGATACGTTTGAAAACCATATTCACGATACGATGCGCGCTGGCGCGGGCCTTAACCGGCTGGAAACAGTCGAATTTGTGATCGAGCGTGCGCCGCATTCGATTGCCCGGTTGGTGGAACTGGGCGTGCCATTCAATGAAGCCCAAAATGACGACGGTACCGATTTACATCTGACGCGCGAAGGCGGCCATTCGCATCGCCGGATCGTGCATGTGAATGACGCGACCGGCTGGGCCGTGCAGGAGGCGCTGCTCAAGGCCGCTAATGCCAATCCCAACATCACCATGCTGGCGGGGCGCACCTGCGTCGATCTGATCACCGGCAAGCATGAAGAAAAATACTCCGGATCTGGCCGCGTATGGGGCGCGTACGCGCTGGATGAAGCGACTGGCAAGGTGGAGGCACATACCGCGCGCGCCACGATCATGGCGGCGGGTGGTGCAGGCCGCGTCTATCAATTCTCGACCTCGCCGCGCGGCGCGACGGGCGACGGGATCGCTATGGCATGGCGCGCCGGGGCGCGGGTTTCCAACATGGAAATGATGCAGTTCCACCCCACCTGCCTGTATAATCTGGAGATCAAGAATTTCCTGATTACCGAGGCTGTACGCGGCGAGGGGGGGCATCTGCTCCACCCCGAAACCGGTCATCGGTTCATGGCGGATTACGACCCGGAACGGATGGAGCTGGCACCGCGCGATGTGGTCGCCCGCGCGATCGATGACCAGATCAAGCGTTACGGCCTCGATTATGTCCACCTGGACATCAGCCACCAGCCGCCCGAATTTGTGAAGGAACATTTTCCCACCATCCATGAAAAGCTGATGGGCCTGGGTATCGACATGACCACCGGCCCGATCCCGGTGGTCCCCGCGCAGCATTATACCTGCGGCGGCATCCTGATCGACCTGTCTGGCCAGACCGATCTGCCGGGGCTGTATGCAGCGGGCGAATGCACCGAAAGCGGCCTCCACGGTGCGAACCGGCTGGCATCCAATTCTCTGCTGGAATGTTTCGTGTTTGGCGAAGCGTCGGCGGCGGATATTCTCGAGAGGTGGGACAGTTTCGACGCCCCGCCGCCGGTGCGCGCATGGGATGAGAGCCGGGTCACGGATTCGGACGAGGAAGTGATCATCAAGCAGAACTGGACCGAAATCCGCCGCTTCATGTGGAACTATGTCGGCATCGTCCGCACCACCAAGCGCCTCGAGCGCGCCCAGCACCGCATCCGCCTGTTGAACGAGGAAGTCGCCGATTATTACGGCCATTTCCGCGTCACCACCGACCTGATCGAACTACGCAATCTGCTGCAATCGGCGGAACTGATCGTGCGGTCCGCGCTCGCCCGCCACGAAAGCCGCGGGTTGCATTATACGCTGGACTATCCCGAAACAGATGAGATTGCGCGCGATACGGTGCTGGTGCCTTAACGCTCCCACTTCCTTATCTTCATATTCCTTCCGCTTCAAAAAGCGAAAACAGAAAGCACACCATGCCCCAGATAACCGCCAACAATATTGCCATTGAATACGAATCCTACGGCAAGGAAACCGACCCTGTGATGCTGCTCGTCATGGGGCTCGGCGCGCAGCTTACCTATTGGCCGATGGAGCTGGTTGATGCGCTGGTGGCGCGGGGATTTCGGGTGATCCGCTATGACAACCGCGATATCGGACTCAGCCATAAATTCGACGATGCGGTCAATGTTTCAATTCCGTGGACCTTCATAAAGGCGCGCTTCGGCATCAAGCCAAAGGTGCCCTACACGCTGTCAGACATGGCGGCGGATGGTGTCGGCTTGCTCGATGCGCTCGGGATCAGCCAGGCGCATATCGTCGGCGCATCAATGGGCGGAATGATTTCACAGCTGATCGCGGCGGAACATCCGGACCGTGTGTTGTCGCTGACCTCGATCATGTCGACCACCGGGCACCGCAAGCTGCCGCAGGCGGACAAGGAAGCGATGAC
>JBBKWK010000127.1:0-14130 GCA_037968915.1 Pontixanthobacter sp. | reverse complement strand
ACCAAGACGAATGGTGCCCATGCGGCGGGATGGGCGTGGTTCGGTTATGTCTTGTCCTCGCGGACCAGTTTGACAGCGCGAGCGAAGTCCTAGGCGCGGGCGAGGTCTGCCAGCCTGGCATCCGTCTGGTTGTCGTTGGCGGCGGTCGGTCGCAGAGCCTGCTCGTTGATTATGGGTGCGACCTCGTTGATCACCGGCCAGGGCTGGCAAGCGGGCTGCGGGCACCGGAATAGAGGAATCTGCACGCGAGGCCCGACAGTCCCGGCGCATATGTTTCTGCCACAATCAGTGTCTTGCCGTCTGGTGTAACTTCCATGCATATCAGAAAACCAAAGCAGGCCATCGCGCCGTATACCGCCTTCGATAAATGCATAGCCGCAGACAATTCTAATCATTTGTACTGGTCCGTCCCCATAATTTTTTTGTGACAAATCGGGTCTTTTCGGCCTGCCAGCGCCGATCATCCCAAGTCTTCCGAGAGATGGTATCGTTGCAGACTGGGCTCTCGGCGCCAAGAAATCGGAGAAGTAGAAGCAATGTGACCTTTTGGCACATCACCCATATACTTGGCGTGCTCAGAGCTGGCTGGTCGGACGTCGCCACTGCTGGCCGGCGGGCTTTTGGCGGAGGCTGCCGGCGAGCGGACATCCCACCGGTTCCTTCTTGAAAGTTTCATCCGGCATTGCCGCAAATTCGGAGCCTGAATGGACCGACTCATCCATTCTCGACGCCTTAGTAACCCGCAATATCGGCGATATCGAAGCTGCGCAAAAACATGCTCGCGAACTTGGTCGATCATTGCTTGAGCAAATTGAGACTGTTCTGGCTGACGAGTTTGCGACAATCATCCAGACTGCTGGTGGAGATCTTTCGCCTTTTTGTGGAGCGGCATCGATCCTTTGAATAGAATTCTCGTGGTAGAGCCAAGAGCGGATGGTCCAATTTTAGGTGAGAAGGCGGAAAGTGCCGACATTTGATCAAGAGGTGTTCTCAGCGCACGAATTCAACCAGATGGGCCCCATCCAACCCATCACTGAATCGAATGGTGCGCCCGGTGAAGCGCTGAATAATGTCCGCTGCAGTCCGTGTATGGTCGCTCAGCTTGACCGACGTGAAACTGCCCCCGTGTGCAAGCGCAAAGGGCAGCAGCAGCTGGTCCTGTAGATAAGGGCCGGCAAACGCGGTCGACTTCTCATATCCCGCAATGCGCGCTGCCGTGCTCTTGCCAATCCGTTCGGCTTTAACGCCGATTTTTCCGAAGCCTGACACCACTTCCGTGACGTTTTCATATTCTGCCTCGATCAGCAATGCCATGCCCGGTCCGTGATCTTCGGGAAGCTGACGAAGGATAAACTCGTCGGCAGGCCAATCACCCAGCGTCTTTCGTGCCGTACCCAGCATACGTTCGGCAATCTCGATGGGGATACCGGCGAATTTAAGCAGCCCTGAACGCGAAACTTGAGCGCCCCGGTCGAAGCATTCTATAGCCTGCAGCGGGGCCGGAGTGATGTCGATCACGATTTTTCCGCCCCCTCGCGGGTAAAAGCCATGACGAGTGATCTTGGCCGCAACCGCAGGGCCCATCCGGTTCAAGATCGGCAGGAAGCATTTTTCCAGAAAATCGAATGGCGGCGCCGAAGAAGCATGCGTCCCGCCCTCAATCGTCACGCGTGAGGGTCCATCTGCATAAATCAGCGGTATCAAAATTGTCTGCAGCACAAGGCCGGTCGAGCCAGCGGTCCCGACTGCAAAGTGATATTCGCCAGCTTTGATCGCACCCGGGCGGAAGGTAATTTCGGTCGAACCCATCTCAAGACCATCGCACTGCGCGCGGCCAATTTCGCAGGCAGCGGCGATCGAGGTCAGATGCTGGCGCATCAGTCCCGGTTTCTCGCGCTTTCCGCGAATTTTGTCGATATTGAAGGCTTCACCGGTAAGCAGCGAAAGCGCACAGGCATTGCGCAGGATCTGCCCTCCGCCCTCGCCTTCTGAGCCGTCAATTTTGATCATATGTAAGTCCTAAAGAATGGCGACGTGAAGGGTCACCCCTTTACGCACACCACCTGTTTGAGCGTGTGAACGATTTCCACAAGGTCGCTCTGCGCGGCCATCACCGCTTCGATTGGCTTGTAAGCCTTGGGCGTTTCGTCAATCACACCGATGTCCTTACGACATTCGACGCCTTCGGTATCGGCCACATGTTCTGCGAGTGTGACTTGCTTCTTCGCTTGAGTCCGAGACATAACGCGTCCCGCACCATGGCTACAGCTATCGAAACTCTCGGCATTACCGAGTCCGCGCACGATAAAGCTTTTTGCGCCCATCGAGCCCGGGATGATTCCCATTACTCCCTTCGCTGCGCGCACTGCACCCTTCCGGGTCACAAGCACGTTCTCACCGAAGTGGTTCTCCCGCGTCACGTAATTGTGATGGCAATTTACCGCCTCGCATTCGGCTTCGAACGGCTTCGCAATCTGGCCCCGCAGCGCAGCAATGACGTTGGTCATCATCACGTGACGGTTGAGCTTGGCGAAGTCCTGCGCCCATTCGACCGCTTCCACATAATCATCGAAGTGATCGGTCCCTTCGGGAAAATAGGCAAGGTCCTGGTCAGGAAGGTTGATGTGCCATTTGCGCATGTCCTGCTTGGCGAGTTCAATGAAATAGCGGCCAATTGCGTTTCCAATCCCGCGCGATCCGGAGTGAAGCATCACCCAGACGCGCTGCTCGGTATCAAGGCACAGCTCGATAAAGTGGTTGCCTGTCCCGAGCGTGCCGAGATGGACCACAGTGTTGCTGTTCTTAAGGCGGGGATATTTGGCTGCGATCTGACCGAACCGCTGAGCCAGCGAAGCCCAGGCATCGACTGTAGCGGTTGGCGGGTTACCCCAGCTGCCTTTGTCGCGTCCGCCTCGGCCCGAAGACCGGCCATGCGGTACCGCACTCTCAATAGCGGAACGGATAGCCTCAAGATTGTCAGGAAGATCGCTCGCCACAAGGGATGTCCGTGCTGCCATCATGCCGCAGCCAATATCAACGCCCACAGCTGCCGGAATTACGGCGCCCTTGGTCGGGATCACCGAGCCGACGGTCGCGCCAATCCCGATGTGAACGTCGGGCATTGCCGCAACATGCTTGAAGATGAAGGGCATCTGGGCTGCCTTGGCAAGCTGAAGCCGTGCACCATCGTCAACCGGAACGCCGCGCGTCCACATCTTGATTGGCGCGCTGCCTTCGGACTGAATAAGTTCGTAAGTCTCTTCCATCGTAATTTCCTTGTAGCGCGCTAGCCGACTTGGGGCCCTTGGGGGTGGCTGGCCCATTCCAACCACCCCGGGCCGCGCTAATGCCGGATGTTCGACAATCCGGCGTACGATGCAGTGCACATGGCATGCCAGTTTGCAGTTAGAAACCCATAAAATTTTTTAAATCATTGATTTATAGATATAATAGTATTTGCGTACGATCCGGTGTCCAGCACCAAAACTCGCATTTTATTATCGTAATCTATCTGCTTTTATCCTATAGGATACAAATGAAGACAACAGTGATTAGCTTTTTGGGCTCTACACTCGATGCCGCCAAGTTTGGGCCAACGCGCTGGAACAGGTGGCGCCCCTCGGTCAGCATCTGCATGCAGGAAGACCTCAAAGTCGACCGTTTCATCATGTTGCACGGGGCCTTTCATCAGCGACTAGCTGACATCGTCGCGAAGGATATCATCGATGTCTCTCCTGAAACGGAGGTGGTTCAACATCTATTGGATTTCGATGATGCCTGGGACTTTGAGGAGGTCTACGGCAAACTGATGGATTTCAGTCGCGGCTATCAGTTCGAGCCAGACAAAGAAGACTATCTGGTTCACATCACTACTGGCACCCACGTTGCGCAGATATGCCTCTTTCTCCTCACCGAGGCGCGCTACCTGCCTGGCAAGCTGCTGCAGACTCAGCCGAAGCGCGGCGTCCCTCAGCCTATTGGATCATGGGCAGCGATTGATCTCGACCTCTCTCGCTATGACAGCATTGCCACTCGTTTTGCTGCAGCCAGTAGTGAGAGTACGTCGTTCCTGAAAAGCGGGATCGAGACGCGCAATGCCGGCTTCAACACGATGATTGATGAAATCGAGCGCGTCGCAGTACGCAGCCGTGCGCCGCTGTTACTGATGGGGCCGACCGGTGCGGGCAAGAGCCAGCTTGCCCGGCGCATCTTTGAACTAAAGAAGATGCGGCATCAGGTCACGGGCGACTATGTCGAGGTCAATTGCGCGACACTCAAAGGTGATAGCGCAATGTCAGCGCTGTTCGGCCACCGCAAAGGCGCGTTTACCGGAGCGGTACAGGACCGGGCAGGGTTGCTTCGCAGCGCTCACAAGGGCGTCTTGTTTCTCGACGAGATTGGTGAACTTGGCCTCGACGAGCAGGCGATGATCCTGCGTGCGATCGAGGATGGCAAGTTCTTTCCGGTCGGTTCCGACAAGGAGGCAGAGAGTGCATTCCAACTCATGGCCGGAACCAACCGCAATCTTGTGGAAGCGGTTGCCCAGGGTTCCTTTCGAGAAGATCTGTTCGCCCGGCTCAATTTGTGGACCTTCACTTTGCTAGGCCTCGCTGAGCGGCCGGAAGACATCGAACCCAACCTCGATTATGAGCTGGAACGCTATGCCGAGAGAGAGGGTGAACGGGCATCCTTCAACGGCGAAGCCCGCGCTCGCTATTTGTCCTTCGCCACCAGTCCGGCGTCCTGCTGGGCAGGCAACTTTCGAAATCTTTCCGCGAGTATCACGCGGATGGCGACGCTAAGCGCAGCAGGACGGATAGATACAGGCGACGTAAAAGCCGAGATCGCGCGGTTGGAAGTATTGTGGTCCGGAAGCGCGGGCACCAGTGAAGGAAGCCAATTGGCGGCCATAATGGGCGAAGAGCAAATTGGTAATCTTGATCCGTTCGACCGATCTCAGCTTGCAGCAGTCATTCAGAAATGCCGCCGAAGCCGCAGCCTTTCGGAAGCAGGTCGCGCGCTTTTTGCAGTGTCCCGTATCAAAAAGAAGTCGAGCAATGACGCTGACAGACTGCGCAAATACCTTGCGAGGTTCGATCTGTCCTGGGAGGATCTGAAATCCACCCAATGAAATCCCACGGGGCTCGCTTTAGTCCAAAGGCAACATTTGGCGGCGACACACCAAGTCTCTGACGCAGACGACGAGCAACAAGGCGGCCACCGCCGATGCGGCACGAAAGCGCGCTAGTTCGTTATAGGCTCAATCGGTCTGCAGCTAGGATGACCGGGTGAACCCTTCAGCCACAAAATCCCGGCCAAGCCGCAGGCCAACGGGATCGACGCTGTGGGCCACCCCGTGCGACACGTGCGTGGTTACTTGAACGCGAAGGTGGTTCAGCTCGCTCTCAGCTATGTGCAAGGCCGCGATGGGGACCACCGGGTCGGCGGTGCCGTGTACCAGCAGCACCGGAGGCTTCGGGAAATCTTTATGCGCAAGCTCGGCTGTGCTAGTCAGCATCCCTGAGTATCCAACCACGGCGGCTACCGCCCGCGGCCGGCGCAGTCCGACGTGAAGCGCCATCATGGTACCCTGGCTGAAGCCAACCAATGCCAGATCCGCTTCGGTCAAGCCATATTGATCCAGCTTACGCTCAATAAACGCCTCTATCGCCGGGGCTGCCGATGCTGCACCCGCCGCCAGCGCCGATGGCGCAAATCCCGATAATCCCCACCACTGATATCCCGTAGCCATTATTCCACAGCGCTGCGGCGCATGCGGCGCGAGGAACAGCGCATCGGGCAGCGCATCCTGCCAATGCGGGGCCAAAGCAATCATGTCGGCGCCGCTGGAGCCGAACCCATGAAGAAGCAATACGATCTGCTTGGGCGAAGCCCCGGAATGCGGTTTCAGGCTGACGCCATTGACGATCTTTAACAACGATATTCCCATCACGCATTTGCTCAGAAGCCACTTACACATGGCCGCCATACATTCCTGCAGCTATAGCACCTGGATGTCATTCACAAAGGTTGATAATTGGATCGGCAAGACGCTGTTTGTCCCGCCGATCATTAAGCTATGCCAGCTGACACGTCAGAGCCAGTTCGCCGTCTCACGCCTGTTTTGGTTCATCGCGGCTTTGGACGGATTTTACCGTGCTGATACGCCATTCGGCTCGTTCCTTTGGGGCGGCCTCAGCATTGTTATGATGGTCTCAGCCGCACGGCGGGCTGATACCCCAACACGAAGTTTCTTGTTTTTTCGGCTTTTGGCGGTCCTGGCACTCATTGCTGATCTATTTAGAGGTATTGCAACCAGCGAATGGGGCGGCGTTGAGTTCTGGATGTTTGTGCTGGTGGCTGAGTACGCGGCGATTATCCGCACGATCCCGCCAAAGGAATCTGCCGAGGCACCCGAGAAGATGTCGAGGGCTGATTAACTGTCTGGCGGCTAGCACATCGGCAATGTTGCCGTTTGGCGTAACGCTTCGCCAAGCGCAAGTGACGCCGATATTGCCAAGTTCATTGAACGCACTTGCGGCCGCATCGGAATACGCAAACGCGCATGGCAGGCGTCGGCAATAGCACTGGGCACTCCCGCACTTTCCTTTCCGAAGAGCAGAACATCGTCGGCCATGAAGCCAAAATCGTAGGCCGACTGACTGCTCTTGGTGGTGAACAGCACCAGTCTACGCGATCCGATAGCTAACTTGAACGCATCGAACCCAGCGTGACGCATGATGTCGACATGATCGATATAGTCCATGGCCGTCCGACGTACTCTTCGATCATCCCATTCAAACCCCATTGGTTCGATAAGATCCACCGCCGCACCCATACAGGCGCCGAGGCGCAGAATGGCGCCAACGTTTCCAGCAATTTCTGGCTCGTAAAAAGCAATACGCATTTAGGGTAATTGGCGCCGCCGAAGGGGGCACGCAAGCCCTCTGACATATCTATTGCCTTTAAACTCCCGCCCTGAACACGCGATCCGGCTTTGGGCGTCCATCCTCTTGTATGGTTGACCGATATCCGGTCTGAAGCAGCGGTAGTTTTGAGAGGCAGAGGCGGTAATACTAAACAGAAATCTTTGAGCGCCAATAAAACGATGAACTTCGAATGGTAGGCAAAGCCATCACTGCGAATTTCGCCCTGGAGACTAAGGGTTGTTTGGGTCAGATTTCTTATAAAATTACAGTCGCTTGCGTGACGGATACGGTTTCAATTGCCCGCAACTCCGTGAATTCACGCACAAGTTTCCCCTATTATTAATCATTGATATAAAAGAGAAAACTGTGTGAAGGTGCAAGCAGTGCTAGCACCACTAGTCTCTCCGGCACATTTCCCCGTTTTTGCCCGATTTACAAGGAATTTTTGGATATTCGAGGAATTCTCCGCCAGCAAACGATCGTGCGAGGCGCAGAAATCGGTCAATTTCGATGGTGAATTCCCTAAATCAAAAACAGGTAAATTATTGAAAGTAGCAGCGAAGCGAATGCCCGCTTTCAGGGAATGGCGGTTCACGCAGTGGGGCTTGTTTTTCTGGCACTCAATTTCGTGGCGAGATTATTCAGCCTTAGTTCGCCGGTAAGCGCTTTAAGCTACCTGCGATCGTGGCCTCTTCTCTGCCACGCTCACCTTCTCAGATGCAACGCGCAATCAGCAGAACGGCAATAAGTGATGCCGCTTGAAAATCATTGACTTGATGTTGTTTTATGCGGAACAAATTGAGGGTTTATTAACCCTCTTCATCTACCCAAAGTTCAAGAAATTCAGTGTTCAATGGGGAAGTTGCCGTTATGGTCCGTCACAATGCGGGTGTATTCCTGCGTGCTACGTCTAGCCTTCTCTCAATAGCAAGTTTTGCAACGGTTTTGGTTGCCGCGCCGGTGTCCCAAGCAGCCGCGCAACAAGCTACTGCGCTGCCAACCCGAGATGAGCTTGAGCCAGTCGCGCCGCCGAAACAAGACACCAATACCAGGGTCAAAATCGATGGCGATATCGAACGCTCGCCCTGCGCGCTTGATGATCCGGCCTATGATGATATCAAAATCAAGCTGACAGCTGCCACGTTCAACAATCTTGGCCCTGTTCCCGCCAGCGCGCTGGCAGATAGTTACCAACTATATGTCGGCACCGAACAACCCATAAAGGTAGTTTGCCAAATCCGCGATGCTGCAGCCACAACCTTGCGCGGTTTAGGCTATGTCGCCGCCGTGCAAGTGCCGGTGCAGCGGATCGCCGACGGTGTTGTCAGTTTTGAAGTGCTTTACGCAAAAGTTACGGCAGTCCGCGTCGTTGGTAAAGTTGGTCGTAACGAAAAGTTGATCGAAGCATATTTGCAAAAGCTGGCCGATGGACAATTGTTCAATCGTTTCGCCGCCGAACGCACCGTGCTGCTGGCGCGCGATATACCAGGCTATGATGTACGTCTGTCATTGAAACCGGCAAGGACCGGTGCTGGCGATATGATCGCGGAAATCACACTCAAGCAAACCCCGGTAACGATTGATTTCAGCGCGCAAAACTTTGCTGCCGCGAGCACGGGCCGAATTGGCGGGCAGTTGCGCGCAACGTTTAATGGCCTGACCGGTATGGGGGATAGTACCAGCGTGTCGGTATATTCCACCGGCGATTTCAATGAACAGAGAATATTTCAATTGGGCCATGATCTGTTGATCGGCAGTGATGGTCTGCGGATTGGCGGCCGTTTTACCTATGCCAATACAAAGCCGACGCTCGGGCCACTGATTCCAGATGTCGAAGCGCGAACCCTATTCGCCACTTTCGAAGCCAATTATCCATTGATACGTAAACAGGCTCTAACCGTGCGGGCGGCGGGCGGACTTGATTTCGTCAACCAGAAAGTAAGTTTTGCCGGGGCCCCGTTGAGCGAAGACCGGGTCCGGATAGCATACCTCAAATTCGACTTTGATGCGCTTGACCTGCAAGGAAAAGGTCCCGGAAACTCGGTTGCATGGCGTGCCAATGGTGCGATTGAATTGCGCAAAGGGCTTGGCATTTTCGGGGTCAGCCCGAATTGTCTGAAGAGCCCTGAAATATGTGGAGGCGCGGGGTTTACTCCGCCCAGCTTGCCCGACGGCAACCCCAAAGCATCGCTTGTGCGCATTTCCGGCAATCTGGAAGTGCAGCCCATGCGCGGGGTTATATTCTCCTTGGCACCGCGCGCCCAAATCGGATCATCGCCAGTATTTGCGTTTGAGACATTCTCTACCGGCAATTATTCGATCGGACGGGGCTTTGATCCCGGTGCCGTGACCGGTGATAGGGGCGCTGGCTTCCAAGCAGAAGTGCGGCTGAACAGCTTCCGTTTATCGCCCGGAAGCAAGCTGGATTTGCAACCCTATATCTTCAGCGACAATGCCTGGTTGTGGAACGATGGCGAACCGAACGGCAAAGCGCAGCGACTGAATTCGGCAGGCGCCGGGCTCCGTATTGGCTTGGCAGGCCAAGCACGGCTTGATCTGATTGGTGCATTCCCTCTCTCGCGATTGCCAGCAGAGACCGAGCGCCGTGATCCGCGATTGCTAGCTTCATTCACGATGAATTTCTTGCCCTGGAGGGCCCATTGATGCGCAGTCTAAAATATAATTCTTATCTTCCCACCGTTTCGCTGGCCGTGCTGTCTGCCCTGCTGGCGGCTGCACCCCAAAAAACGCAAGCACAAGCTTTTGCTGGGACGCCAACGGTTGTCTTTGGCAATGCAGCAATTGACCGCACTGTGCCCAACACCGACACAATCACGCTGCCAACGAACAGCCCGACAACGGTTATCAACTGGACGCCGACGGACAACAATATTGGCGGCGGCCCGATCAATTTTCTGCCCAATGGCAGCATCGTCAATTATATCGGCGATAATGGTTTGCCGATCACTTATGTGGTCCTAAACCGCATCATTCCGACAGATGCGACGCGCGCAATCCGCTTTGACGGCATTGTCAACAGTACCGCCAACACCAATGTCTGGTTCTATAGCCCCGGCGGCATTTTGATCGGGTCAACCGCACGGTTCAATGTTGGCGGCTTGCTGCTTTCCACCAGCGATTTGATGACCGACGGATTTGGCAACCCTGCGTCGACTCCCGGACAATTCAGCGTGGCCGGTAACGCGGGCAGCAGCGCGGCTGTTGTGATTGAGGCAGGAGCTGAATTGCGCGCTGAGACACTCGGCCAATCCAATTATATCGTCGCAATAGCACCGCGAATTCAACAGGATGGTTTGATCAGTGTTCGGGGTTCGGCCGCACTAGTGGCCGCTGAAAGCGCCGATTTTTCTATCGATAACAGCGGCCTGTTCAACATTTCGGTGACGCAAGGCACAGAGGTTACCGCCGGCACCTTTACACATAGTGGTTCAACGGGCGGACCAGATGCTGGATCAATTGGCGATCCACGCCGCGTCTATATGGTCGCGGTGCCCAAGAATAACGCCATTTCGATGGCGATTGAAACCGGTGGATCAATCGGATTTGATATCGCCGGTGCAGCGCAGCTCGACGACAATGTGATCGTCTTGTCCGCAGGTCACAATATTGCTGACCTGGGGGTGGGCAATCCAATTGTCGCCGAACCAGCAGGCGGGGCTCCTGCCAATATCACTATCGCCCGGGGCAATTATACATCGCACCTGATCGCAAACGCATCGGGTGCTGTTGAGGTAACGGACACCAACGCCGGTGGCACACCCGACATTAATTTCGCCAGTTCGGTTGATCTTCACGGCACCATCAGCGCCTCGGTGAATGGCCAGCAAGGCGCGATTACCATTTTGGGCGACTTGAACGTGAGCAGTGATGCCGACGCTCTGACGATGGGCGGCGACAGCAACATTGGCGGCCTGGCATCGGTTATGGTCAACGCCCCCGGCGCTTCAATTATGGTTGCTGGCAACACGGTAGTGACGGCCAATGGCACTGGTGAGAGTTCGGAAGTGGCTAATGGAGGCACTGGCACAGGCGGTAAAGCCATCGTGGCAGCCAATGGCGGGACCATCTCATTTGGTGGGCAACTCAACCTAAGCGCGAATGGTACAGGCGGCACTGGTCCGGCAGAGGGCGGCGCAGGCTTTGGTGGTACAGCGCGGATTGAAAGCCAAGGTGGCGGAGCCATTTTTGCAAGCGGAATAGATGTCCGCATTGAAGCCAGTGCCACAGGAGGTGATGGCTTCACTGGCGGCATGGCCGTAGGCGGCAGCACCAGCATGAAAGCCAGTTCTGGCAGCGGGATCTTTGTAGATAATGATCTTATTTCGGCTGCAATTGCAACGGGCGGCAATGGCATGTCGGGACCCGGTGGTTCGGGAACCGGGGGCAATTTTAACGTCAGCACTGATGGCGGCGTAGTGCAGCTTGCAGCGTTTAGCGGCGGCGTCCAATCAAGTTCCAATGGCGTGGCTGGAAGCGGCGGCGGCGGCACCGGGTCGAACGGCAGTTTGCTGTTCGAAAGCAACGGCACCGGTAGCATCTCCATAGGAGCAGTCGGGCCGGTAACTGGCAATATTGAAATCGCGGGTACAACCGCGTTCGCCGGCGCAAAATCGGCCACGTTTAGCGCCGCGAAAAACGTCGTCGTCAGCACAAATATCGCCAATGGCGAAGCCAATACCACGCTTGCCCTGCGCGCCGACAATGGCGGCACCGGAATCGGCACAGTCAACTTTGGTGGTGGCAATACGGTCAGTCTGTCAGGCGCCCAGTCAGCCGTTGACATATACCACAATCCGGCAGTTTTTGGTACGCCCACCGATTATACAGCGAACGTCGTTGCGGGCAGGCTTACCGCCTATCAATTGGTGAACAGCCTGGCCGATTTGCAGGCCATGGAATCATTCCTAACCCGCAGCTTTGCGTTGGGCCGCGACATCGACGCCAGCGCGACAGCCGCCTGGAATGGTGGGCTGGGCTTTAATCCGATTGGTGACAGCGGCAACTATTTTTCCGGCAACTTTGACGGGCTTGGCCACAAGATCAGCAATTTGGTGATCAATCGCCCAACCGAAAATAACGTCGCACTGTTTGCGGTTTTCGCCGGTCAAGGCTCCCAACCGGCCATCACGATCAGAAATCTTGATTTGGTCAATGCTTCCATCACCGGCCTTGACAGCGTGGGAACGCTGATTGGCACAACCGGAAACTGTGGCTTTTGCGGTTCTGCAAATGTGCTCAATGTCCGCGCCAGCGGCACGGTCACTGGTCGCAGCAATGTCGGCGGTTTGCTGGGTGGCAGCGGCATCAATACGATTGTAACCGATGCCAATACGCATGTGAATGTCACTGGATCGGGCAACCGGATCGGCGGCCTGATCGGCAATGCCTATCACGCCCAAGTGACGCGATCATCGGCATCCGGGAATGTTACGGGCGGTAATAACAGCATCGAGGTCGGCGGGCTGATTGGGTGGCATGATTATGGTTCTCTGACGCAATCCTATGCTACCGGCGATGTGACGAGCGGCACCAATAGCACAAATGTGGGCGGACTTTCGGGCACCAACTGGGTGACGGTCAATAATTCCTATGCAACCGGCAATGTCACCGT
The DNA here is from genome assembly GCA_037968915.1 of Pontixanthobacter sp. Classification (GTDB taxonomy): domain Bacteria; phylum Pseudomonadota; class Alphaproteobacteria; order Sphingomonadales; family Sphingomonadaceae; genus Allopontixanthobacter. The sequence goes on along the minus strand of JBBKWK010000127.1, from coordinate 1,569 downwards.
TGGCGCAGGCAGTGCCAGTGTTGGCGGGTTGATCGGATCAAATTTCGGCCCCGGATACGCCAATGTTACCGAGGCTTGGTCGAGCGGCGTTGTGAGCGGTATCGGCAGCACAAAGGTCGGCGGGTTCGTCGGCGACAATGCCGGGGGCGTAATTACCAACAGCTATTGGGACAGTTTCACGTCTGGGCATGCATCTGGCTTTGGCGTTAATACCGGAACTATCACCAACTTGAATGCGGTAACCAGCGATCCCGCCCAATCGGGCGCTTCCAACTATGCGTTTAATCTTGGTACTTATGCCAATTTCACACTGGGTAAATGGCTGACTTTTGGTGACCAAACCCGCCCGATCGGCATTTGGGAAGCGCCAGTTGTCAATAATGGCGTGGCCAATATTTATACCGCACACCAGCTGCAGTTTATCGAAATCAATCTGTCGGCTAATTACCGTCTCGCATTTGATCTTGATCTAAAAGAGACTGGTCGCGCGCCGGGTGTTTGGGGCAGCCAGGGTTTCAAGCCACTCGGGATCGGCAGCACGCCCTTCACCGGGCAGTTCGACGGCGCGGGCCATGTCCTGTTCAACCTCAGCATCAACCGGCCAAGCGAATCTGAACTCGGCTTGTTTGCGGTCAACGACGGCGGCATCGCCAATCTAGGACTGGCCAATGTCGCGATTTCAGGCGGTACCAATTATGTTGGTGCCATCGCTGGCTACAATTCAGGATCAATTGGGGCATCCTTCGCAACGGGCAGCGTAAATGGCACCGGAACGTCGACGGGCGGACTTGCCGGCGGCAACGGTCCTTTAGGCACGATCACCCAATCATACAGTTCAGTTTTGGTCACCAGCACTAACTTCGCTGGCGGCCTAGTCGGCGAAAATACGGGGTCGATCAGTTTCAGCTTTGCCAATGGCACTGTTTCAGGGCCAACTGCGGGCGGCCTTGTCGGCGACAGCGGATCCTTTTCAACATTGACTGACAGCTATTGGGACACCGAAACAAGCGGTATTTCCGCTGCATGCGGGTTTGACATCAACAGTAATTGCCTCGCGGCCACCGGCCTGACCACAGCCCAATCGCGCCAGTCTTCAAACTTTGTTGGCTGGTCAATCGACACGGTCGGCGGACAGCCCAATGTCTGGCGTATCTATGATGGCCAAACAACTCCGTTGCTGCATAGCTTCCTTCGGCCTTTATTGGTCGGGCCAGCCAATGCAACACGCGTTTACGATGGCACCGTCCCGACCCTGAACGTCCTGCGTCCAGGCGCTGATCCTGCTCATGTCTTTGGGACCGCGATATTGAGTGGTGCCAGCCGCAATGCAGGCAGCTACAATGTGACGTATGGTGGCGGGCATTTTTCCGACCAGCTCGGCTATGATCTCATTGCCGACTTGAACCCTGCTGTTCTGACAATCACGCAGGCCGTACTCACTTTGGATGCGGTTGCCGACACCCGAACCTATGATGCCACGACCGTATCTGGCGGCGCGGTTACGGTTACCGGATTGCAGGGCAGCGACAGCGTTGCCGGGCTGAGCCAGTCCTTCGACAGCGCCAATGC
>JBBKWK010000126.1:0-3500 GCA_037968915.1 Pontixanthobacter sp. | reverse complement strand
AGTGCTTTAATCCGGCGCGTCAGCCGCCATTTGGTACCGCGATGGAGCAGCCAGGTGGGGATCATGCCCAGCAAAAAGGACACGATCACCAACGCAGGCACCTTGGTTTCCAGCACCAGATTGGTCCAGATCTGTACCTCCACTTCTTTCCAGTTGAAGAAGGAGAAGAACATCAGTCCCGCAAACAGCAGGACCCAGAGAATAGTGCGAACAATCTGCATGGCGTTTCCCGTTTTCGGCCCGACTCTGTGGCCTTTTTCGTTGGTCCATTTGCATGGTGCAGTTCGATGCTAGTCGGATTGAGCAGGGAAGGGAAGAGCCGGAAATTTGGTGGTAAATCTAACCGAAAACCCGGTCGAAGATGAAATCGACTTGCTTGAAGTGATAGTCGAGGTCGAATTTAGCTTCTATCTCTGCTTCAGAAAGTGCGGCGGTGACCTCGGTATCGGCCTTAAGCAGATCGAGCAGGGATTTTTCACCGTCCGATTCCCAAACCTGCATCGCATTACGCTGCACCAGACGGTAGGCATCCTCGCGGCTGACTCCCGCTTGGGTTAGCGCCAACAGCACGCGCTGCGAGTGGACCAGACCGCCCATTCGGTCGAGATTCTTGCGCATGCGCGCCGGATAAATCAGTAATTTGTCGATCACGCCGGTCAGCCGGCCCAGAGCAAAATCCAAAGTGATGGTAGCGTCCGGCCCGATGAAACGCTCAACCGACGAATGGGAAATGTCCCGCTCGTGCCACAATGCGACGTTCTCCATCGCGGGAAGGGCATAGGCGCGGATCATCCTGGCTTGTCCGGTCAGGTTTTCCGTCAGGATAGGGTTACGCTTATGTGGCATCGCCGACGAACCCTTCTGGCCGGGAGAGAAATATTCCTCCGCCTCCAGCACTTCGGTGCGCTGCAAATGCCGGACCTCGACCGCGACCCGTTCAATCGAGCTGGCAATGACGCCAAGCACCGAGAAGAACATCGCGTGCCGGTCCCGCGGGATGACTTGCGTGCTAATAGGTTCGATGGCCAGACCAAGGCGCTCGGCGACATGCGCTTCAACCTGCGGGTCGATATTGGCGAAGGTGCCAACCGCACCGGAAATGGCGCAAGTGGCGATTTCCTCACGCGCGGCAACCAGCCGTGTGCGGCAGCGGGCGAATTCGGCATAGGCCTGCGCCAATTTGAGACCGAAGGTAACAGGCTCGGCATGGATCCCGTGGCTACGGCCGATAGTGGGTGTATATTTGTGCTCTTCTGCCCGGCGTTTGATCGCGGCCAGTAGCAGGTCGAGGTCTTCCAGAAGAATATCGGAAGCGCGAGCCAGTTGAACCGCCAATGTGGTGTCGAGTACGTCGGAACTGGTCATGCCTTGATGCATGAACCGCGCCTCGTCGCCAACTTGCTCGGCCACCCATGTCAGGAACGCGATCACATCATGTTTGGTCACCGCTTCGATGGCGTCGATTGCCGCCACGTCAATTACCGGATCGGTTGCCCACCAATCCCATAAAGCCTTGGCCGCGCTGGCCGGGACGACGCCCAATTCGCCGAGCTTCTCGGTCGCATGCGCCTCGATTTCGAACCAGATGCGATAACGGGCTTCCGGTTCCCAAATCGCGGACATTTGCGGACGGGCGTAACGGGGGATCATAATCGACTCCGGCTGGGAAAAAGCATTTGCTCGGCTGCGGCTAAGGGCCGCACGCCGCGAAGGCAAGGGGTGGAAGGTGTTGTCTGCCGGGTCTTGTCACTTGGCACTCATCTGACGCCAGAAATATGAGCCAACTAACCCGTTCGAAAGACGTAAAACCAGCGCCAATACATTTTATTGGGCGAAGGATACCGTGATCCAGCTCGTCGTTACGCCTGAAGTTCTGGCGGAATAGGCCAATGCCCCGATCAAACGGGTTATTAAATGTAAGCGCGCAAATTGCTAAAAGCTGCGTATCCACCATTGTGTTTCCTGACTGGAGGCAGGCCTGCCAATAAGTCGAGCATCGATCTAATGCGAAAAAACCTATGATCGACGAAGAACTATTGTGCGATCCTGATCAGAAATGCCTTTCGAAAATCCGCCGCTAGCCGCAGTTAGTGCAGATTAGCTCTGGCTGGCTCGAATCGGGTGGGTTTAATGTTTGAAGCAATTGCTCCTTTTGCCCAATATATCGTCGCTGGCACCTTGATCCTGCTGCTGCTTGCCTTCGCAACCGAAGTTCGTCCGCCAGAGGTTGTGGCATTAGGCGCGGTAGGCTTTCTGTTGTTGCTTGGCATAGTTTCAACCGACGATTTGCTCGGAGCTATGGGAAATTCCGCGCCGCTGACTATCGTGGCAATGTTTATCATTTCTGCCTCGTTGGTCCGGACTGGCACGCTCGAGGCATTCGCGGGTCACGTAACCGGTGTGGCGAAGAGGGCTCCGGCTGCCGCAGCAGCGATGCTCTTGATTGTCGTGGCCGCCATGTCTGCTTTTACCAACAACACCCCGCTGGTAATGATGATGATCCCGATCGGTATCACCCTTGCCAGGCAATTGGGTGAAACCACGTCAAAAATGCTAATGCCGATTTCGTTTGCAGCAATTTTGGGCGGAACCTGCACCTTGATCGGCACCTCGACCAATATCCTGGTTGATGGCGTCGCTCAGGAACAAGGGCTGGCGCCGTTCACCATTTTCGAGATTGCGCCAGTGGGTATTATCGTGGCCATTGTAGGCGTGTCCTATCTTGCGATTACCCGGCGTTTCCTGCCGGACCGCGACGTAATGTCGGCATTTCTCGGGGATACCGACCGTAAGCGTTACGCGATGTCAGTCTATGTCTCCGCAACTTCGCCCTATGTTGGACTCAAGCCGGAAGAAGTGGCGATTTTGCGCAGCGGCAACCGCCGTTTTGTCGATCTGGTCCGCAACGATGTGTCGATCAAGGGCGTTGGTGACGATCAGGCGATCAAAGCAGGTGATGTCATCGTCCTGAATTCGGACGAGGCTGATGTGATGACCATTCGCGAGCGCGGCCGGCTTCCTTTGGCTGCGGCCGATGATGACGGCATCATTCCCATGTCATCGCACAAATCGATCATTGCGGAAGTCCTGCTGCTGCCTGACGCGCACTGTATCGGGCAAACGCTTAGCCAACTTGAATTCACCAAGAAGTATGGCGTCAATCCAATTGCTCTGCATAGACGTGGTGAGAATTTGAATGAGCGCTACGAAAAGACGCCCCTGCGCATTGGCGATACCTTGTTGGTCGAAGGCGCTCAGGCCGATCTCAGGCGGCTGACCGAAGGCGAGCATTTGATGAATGTGTCCGAACCGAAATCGCGCGGGTTCAAGACGCAAAAGGCACCGATAGCGATTGCGGTTATTGTGGGAGTAGTGGTCGCAGCTGCTTTCGACCTCATGCCGATAGCGGGACTGGCAGTGTTAGGCATGGCGGTGGTGCTGGTGACACGTTGCATCGAACCGGACGAGGCATTCGCCGCGGTCGATTGGCGGATAATCGG
>JBBKWK010000125.1:0-5935 GCA_037968915.1 Pontixanthobacter sp. | reverse complement strand
GCGCCAACCATTACGCTGGCAACTGCTCCGCCGGCTGTGTCGAATAGGCAAGCCAGCCGCTCGTTACGGGCAAAAAGCTGCGGCACGGCATCCGCCGTCGCTGTGTTCACGGAGAAAAGATCTCCGGGAATATAGCTGGTTTTGCTCAACGTTCCGGCCACCGGCATATGCACCCGGTGATAATCGCTGGGGGAGAGATAGATGGTGATGAAGTGCCCGCCATCGAACCGCGCTGCCAGCTCTGCATCGCCGCCGAGCAATTCAGCGGCGGAATAGCTCTGTCCTTTTGCTTGCAGAATCCGCCCGCCCTCGATCCTGCCTATTTGACTGATCGCGCCATCAGCCGGGCTAACAACAAACTCGCTTGTATCGGCAACCGCTCGCGCGCCGGGTTTTAGCGCGCGGGTGAAGAAATCGTTGAAGCACGCATAGTCACCAACGGACATTTGCGCCTGATCCATATCGACATCGTAGGCCCGGATAAACCGCCGGATCAGCAAGTCCTTGAGCCAAGGAACCTTGCTGCTGGCCAGCGATCCGGCGATGCGGGACAACAGGTGCTGCGGCGCGATGTGCTGCAGCCAGATAAAGGGGCCATTCGCCATGTATTCTTTTCCGATTTTATGAAGCCGTCAGATCTGCCGTAGTCTCAGGCGGAGCCCGGATCAACGCAGCTGACTGTCCTTGCTGCCGCGCCGATTGAATGCTTCATGACGAACTGTTCCGTCCCGTGCCGATTGGCACATAATGCAAGTGCGCACACCGGCCAGTGCCAAGCGGCGTTTTTCAGGAATGGGATCGCCGCAATCATCGCAGCACTCTGCGCTCGCACCTTGCGGCATGCGCAGGCGCGCGGCCTTCACCGCATCGCTTACCGTATCATCGATTTGATCTTGAACAGCGCCATCGCGCGCCCAACCACCAGCCATCTGATTGCTCCTTCAGGGATACAATCGCCGAGCGGCAACAGTTGTTCCGGCGTTACCGCCGTTCGAACGGCTTCAGGCCCTGACCAAGCTTGTTGTCGGCGATGGACAATCGCGCGCCTGACCAATCGGCGACGAAAATCGTGTTGCGGCGAACCAGGGGTGCGAGGCGGGCGTCATTGCCAGCGATCTGCAAGCCGTCGGACCCATGCAATTTACTCTCTGCGCCAACGGCGATAAATGCGGAATAATTTTCCTTGCTCTGGCCCTGCACGAACCAATTGTTGGTAATCTGGCCGATCGCTCCTGCGGGCAAATCAATCATGTAATTGGTTTCCTGCCCCGCGCTGTCATCGAAGCTGGAGGATGCAACATCGACCCGCGCGGCGCGCGCCTTGACATAATGGCCGCCATTACCCTGTTCGAACCGGCTGCGGGTGACCCGCAAATGGCCGTAATCGCCGATATAAAGCGAATGCGCACAGCCGCCCGAACCCGCACAAGTGCCGAGACCGGAGAAAGTCGATTTGTCGATAACGATCCGGCCGTTCGGATCATCGCCAGACAGGATGCCCTGTTGGCTATCCGTGAACCAACTTTGCGCAACCGTCAGATTGCCCCGTTCCAGCCGGATACCCGCTCCATTGAAATCGGGCACAGCCATGCCGCGGAAAACCAGACCGGATACCGTGGCTTCGCGGCCTCGTAGAACCAGCGCGGCCTTGCCCTCGCAGGTTACGCTGTCGAAGGTTACGCTGCCCGGTTGAGCGGCGAGATACGATATCGAACCGGCCGTCTGCACCGCACATTGGCGGTAGGTTCCGGCCGCAATCGCGATGCTGCCGCTTCCATCACCGATCGAATTTACGGCCTGTTGCAACTGGCCAAAGCTCTGACCGGTTTCAACAACCGTAAATGGCGCGGAGGATTGGGCGAAGGCTGCTGCGAGCGGAATTGCAGCGATAGCGGCGGCCGCAATCGCGCCCGCCAACAACAGTGATGGGCGGCCGGAATTCATCCGTGGTGGGATTGTTTTGGCGAATTGTGGCGCAGTAATTTCCATGGCCACGGGGTTACAGGATTTGGGTTAATGGCTCGCTAAAGCTGCGATTCATGCAGTCAAAACTGCCGGATCACTGCCAAAAAAGCCTCACCATATGCTTCAAGTTTTTTCGCGCCGACGCCGCCAACTTCGCCCAGTCCGGTCAGATCATGTGGCCGGGCACTGGCCATTTCGCGCAAGGTCGCATCGTGGAAGATGACATAGGGCGGCATTTGCGCTTCCGCCGCCAGATCGCGGCGCAGGTTGCGCAATGCCTCAAACAATGGATCCCCTACCGGATTCGCGTCACCGGAACTGCGCTTGCGGCCGCGTTCACGTTTGGGCGGAAGGACAATTTCGACCGTTTCCTCGCCCTTCAGGATCGCCGGCGCATTGCCGCCCAGCGCCAACCCGCCATGTTCGGTCGACACCAATGCGCCGCGTGCCTGCAGCGCGCGGGAAAGCGGCTGCAGCAGCGGCGCTTCTTCTGTGCTGACAATCCCGAACACACTCAATTGATCATGGCCGCGCTGGCGCACGCGTTCATCGGCATTTCCGGTCAGCACTTTCTGGATATGGCCAAACCCGAAGCTCTGACCGGTGCGGTACACTGCTGACAGCAATTTCCGGGCAACTTCGGACGTATCGGCAACCTTGGGCGGATCGAGGCAATTATCGCAATTTCCGCACGCCGCTGGCGGGCTTTCGCCGAAATGTCTTAGCAGGATGGCGCGGCGGCAGGCGGGTGCCTCCACCAATGTTGCCAGCGCATCCAGCCGGGTCCGTTCCCCGCCGCGCCGTTCCTCGGGGGTTTCGCCCAATCGCTGGCGGGCCTGCGCAAAATCGCCCGCACCCCATAACATCACCGCAGTTGCCGGATCACCATCGCGGCCCGCACGGCCGGTTTCCTGATAATAGGCCTCGATCGATTTGGGAATTCCGGCATGGGCAACAAAGCGCACGTCCGGCTTGTCGATCCCCATGCCAAAGGCGATCGTGGCGCAGATTACCATATCCTCGCTCGCTACAAAGGCCGCCTGATTTGCCGCGCGCACTTCTGCCGGCAACCCCGCATGATAGGGCCGCACCGGGCGCCCTGTGGCTGCCGCCAATTGCTCGGCCAGCGCCTCAACCTTGCGGCGAGTCGGCGCATAGACGATCCCCGGGCCGGGCGTTTCGCCCATCAATCGCGCGATCTGTTTGGCGGCACTATCGCGGTGACGAATGGTGTACCGAATGTTGGGCCGGTCAAATCCCGCGATGATCATCCCGTTCTTGGGGATTCCCAGCTGGGCCAGAATATCCGCGCGAGTGTGTTCATCCGCGGTTGCCGTCAATGCCAGCCGGGGGACCTTCGGAAACGCATCCATCATCGGGCGCAACTGGCGGTAATCAGGGCGGAAATCATGCCCCCATTCTGACACGCAATGCGCTTCGTCAATCGCGAATAGCGCCAGCTGAGACGAATTCAGCAAGGTACGAAACGATGGCTGGCTGGCCCGCTCGGGCGCGACATAGAGCAGATCGAGCTGGCCTGCGCGAAACGCATCCATCGTCTCGCGCCAATCGGCATCCACGCTGGTCAAGGTGGCGGCGCGAATACCATTGGCACGGGCAGAACGCAGCTGGTCATGCATCAATGCGATCAGCGGCGACACCACTATGCAAGTGCCCTGCATCATCGTGGCGGGAAGCTGATAGGTTAGCGATTTACCTGCGCCCGTCGGCATCACCGCCAATGTCGATTTGCCGGCCAGCACCCGCTCCATCACTTCGGGCTGCCGGCCACGGAAATCATCGAAGCCGAACACGCTTTTCAAGCGCGACCTGGCATCGTCCAGCGACAGCATTTGATCCAAGGCGTTGTCGAGAGGCAAATCATGCATGCCGATGTCCATGGCAGATGCACGCCGGAGGGTGAAAGCCCAGCTGACCGATAGGCAGTGGAGAATTGGTATTTGCCCCGGCTTTTACACATCGCTAGGAGGGCACCCGAAACTTTCGGGAGAATACCAGCATGAACAAGATTACCACGCTCGCTTTCGCTTCGCTTACGGCACTGGCCCTGACCGCGTGCGGCAGCTCTGACGATGCCTCGGTCGAGGCCGAAGCCGATACCGTAGAAATGCCCGCCAACGATGCAATGGAACCAGTCGCGGAAGTGCCCGCCGCCGATCCCGTTGCCAATGCTGTCGAAGCGGCACAAACTGGCCCGAGCAAAGCAGTTCAAGCAGTCGAGAACGAAGCTGATGCTGCGGGTGATGCAGCCGCAGCTGCTGCTGCCGAAATCCAGGCGATGACCGGCGGCGGCGCTGCAGCAGTCGTTCCCAAGAAACCAGCCGCTTCAACGACACCGGCAGTTCCCAAGAAGCCGGCGGCTCCAACTACGCCTAACTGAACAGTCACCAGAAGGGCCCAGTATTTTGCTGAGGAAAGTCTTTTTTCCAAGGCAAGCCTTTCTGAACAATTACGAGGCGGGCGGATCGTGAGAGCGATTCGCCCGCTTTTCCTTTTCGATCACCGCGCTATGGTGGCGATATGAAACGGATGATTGCGCTCGCCCCGATATTAATGCTCGCAGCATGCGGCGCGGCGGATAATGATCCCGGACCCGGCGGAGTGACGGTGGGCGAAGCGCGCGCATTAGACGAAGCCGCTGAAATGCTTGAGGCCCGCCGCCTGCCGCCCGAGGCGATTGTTAGCAGCGACGGCGAAGGTACCGAGCCAGCCGATGCTGAACCGGCTCCACCGGCAAAATAGAACCGTTAGTACCAAGCCCGCCTGCAACTGAGGGGGCCAAAGAGGACAGCTTTATGGCCAATACCGGCATGGATTCTGAAATTTTCGACCAGTTCATCGACCAGCTGAAACGCTATGTGCGCGAACGGTTGATCCCTGCCGAAGCCGATGTGATCGAAAACGATCGCATTCCCGAAGATTTGCTCGACGAAATGCGCGAGATGGGTCTGTTCGGCCTGACCATGCCCGAAGAATATGGCGGTTCAGGCATGAATGTGCCGCAATATGTCGAGACGATCCGCGTGCTCAGCTATGCACTGCCCGCCTATCGTTCGATCACCTCGATCAATCTCGGGATGGTCTGTTCAGCTTTGAAAAACTCCGGAACGCCGGAGCAAAAGGCCGAATGGTTGCCGCGTCTGGCTGCCGGTGAAATCGCCTGTTTCGGCCTGACGGAGCCGGGCTCCGGGTCGGACAGCGCGGCCATGGCGACCACAGCCCGCAGGGACGGAAATGGCTATGTCTTGAACGGATCGAAGCGCTACATCACCAACGCGCCTCACGCGAAACTCGGACTGATCATGGCACGCACCAATCAGGAGAGCTTGCCCAAGAATGCCCACGTCTCGGCCTTTCTAGTGCCGATGGACAGTCCCGGAATTTCAGTGGGGAAGCCGGACCGCAAGATGGGCCAATCGGGCAGCCACATTGCCGATATCTATCTCGACGATGTAAAGTTGCCGGGCAATGCACTGCTCGGCGGGGAAGAAGGCAAGGGCTTTGCCACCGCAATGCAGAGCCTCGACAATGGCCGCCTGTCGGTCGGCGCGGCCAGTGCGGGCTATGCCCAGCGCATTCTCGACACCGCGCTGCGTTATGCCAATGAACGCAAGGCGTTTGGCGAACCGATTGCCAATTTCCAGCTGATCCAGGCAATGCTGGCAGACAGCAAGGCGGAGATTTACGCCGCCGAATGCATGCTGCGCGATGCCTCGGAAAAAGCCGACAAGGGCAAGGCGATCATCGAATGCGCCAGCGCCAAGATGTTTGCTTCCGAAATGTGCAACCGGGTGGCCGATCGCTGCGTTCAAATTCACGGTGGAGCGGGCTATCTGGCGGAATATGAGGCCGAGCGGTTTTATCGCGACAGTCGGATTTACACGATTTACGAAGGCACCACGCAAATCCTGCAACTGGTGATCGCCAAGAATATGCTGCGCGAATTTGC
>JBBKWK010000124.1:0-5566 GCA_037968915.1 Pontixanthobacter sp. | reverse complement strand
CGCCCCCACCGCTCTGCGCGCACTAATGCGCGAGGGCGATAATTACGTCACCAACACCAGCCGGCAGAGCCTGCGCCTGCTGGGCACAGTGGGCGAGCCGATCAACCCCGAGGCATGGGACTGGTATCACCGCGTAATTGGCGAACGGCGCTGTCCGATTGTCGATACCTGGTGGCAGACGGAAACCGGCGGCGCGATGATCACACCCCTGCCTGGCGCAACGGCGTTAAAACCCGGTAGCGCCACGCGCCCGATGTTCGGCGTCCAACCCGCGCTGGTGGACAATGACGGCAAGGAAATCGATGGGCCGGGACAGGGCGCGCTGGTTATCAAGGATAGCTGGCCGGGCCAGATGCGCACGGTTTACGGCGATGACGAGCGCTTTTTCCAGACCTATTTCAGCACCTTCCCAGGCACTTATTTCACCGGCGATGGCTGCCGCCGCGACGAAGATGGCTATTACTGGATTACCGGACGGATCGACGATGTCATCAATGTTTCCGGCCACCGGATGGGCACTGCAGAAGTCGAAAGCGCGCTGGTAGCCCATCCGCAAGTCGCTGAAGCTGCCGTTGTCGGCATGCCGCACGATGTAAAGGGACAAGGCATCTACGCCTATGTCACGCCCAATGCCGGGATCGAGGGTGACGACGCATTGCGCGCCGAACTGGTCAAATGGGTGCGCAAGGAAATCGGGCCGATTGCCACCCCCGATGTGGTGCAATTCGCCCCGGCCCTGCCCAAGACCCGCAGCGGCAAGATCATGCGGCGGATCCTGCGCAAGATTGCCGAAAATGACTTCAGCAATTTGGGAGATACCTCAACTTTGGCCGATCCATCTGTGGTCGATGATCTGATTGCGAACCGGCCTGCATGAGCATTTCCGATAGCACATGGCGCCCGCTCCGTACTGCGCTGTACCTGCCCGCCAACCGCGCCAGCGCGATCGCCAAGGCACGGATTGCGGACTGCGATGCAGTGATCCTTGATCTGGAAGACGCAGTAGCGCCTGATGCGAAGGCCGAGGCGCGCGATGCGGCAGTAACAGCCGTGCGTGAAGGCGGGTTTGGTGACCGGCTGCTGGTGGTGCGGATTAACGCGATGAGTAGCGAATGGGGAGCGGATGATTGCGCAGCCCTGCGCGGCTCGGGCGTCGCCGCCGTGTTGGTGCCGAAACTGTCCTCTGCTGCGGAGCTGTCGGAATACCGTGCGGCCTTGGGTGACGGCCCCGAACTATGGGCGATGCTGGAAACCTGCGCCGCATTCATCGATCTGCCCAACATTGCCACGGCAGCTAAAGGCGCAGGTCTGACCACCTTCGTGCTGGGCACCAATGATCTGGCGCTGGAAATGCGCTGCGCATTGGATACCGAGCGATCTGCGATGCTGTCACTCCTGACGCAGTCAGTTGTTGCAGCTCGGGCGTATGGTCTGTCGGTACTCGACGGGGTGTTCAATGCCCTGGAGGACGAGGCCGGGTTCACAGCGCAATGCGAGCAAGGGGCGGCGTGGGGATTTGACGGAAAAACGGTCATTCATCCCAAACAGCTCGCCATCGCCAATGCTTCATTTGCGCCGTCCGATGCCGAAATCGCCAAGGCCGAAAGTATTGTCGCAGCGTTCGCCGAACCCGAAAATGCCGGAAAGGGCGTGATCAAGCTAGACGGGCAAATGGTCGAAATTCTCCATCTCCACGAGGCACAGCGGGCCTTGCTCATCCGCGCCGCCGTTTCGGCCAAAGCCAAACCTATGGCCTGATCCGAACTCCGCGCTTGGTACCCTATTGCCGCGCCGCCCCATCCCTGCGAAAGCAGCCTCAACACAGGAGCTTTTATGGCCGGAATGGTGCAATTTAATTGGGAAGACCCGTTCGATCTCGAAGGGCAATTGACCGAAGACGAGCGGATGATCCGCGATGCCGCACGCGGGTTTGCGCAAAGCGAACTGCAGCCACGCGTGCAGCAGGCATACCGGGACGAGACATCCGCGCCCGAACTGTTCCCACTGATGGGCAAAGCCGGGCTGCTTGGCGCGACCATACCCGAAGAATATGGCGGCGCGGGCGCAGGCTATGTCGCTTACGGATTGATCGCGCGCGAGATTGAACGGGTCGATTCTGGCTACCGGTCAATGGCCTCGGTCCAATCCAGCCTCGTGATGTATCCGATTCATGCCTACGGTTCGGAAGAACAGCGGCGCAAATATCTGCCCGGGCTTGCCAGCGGCGAATTGATCGGCTGCTTCGGCCTGACCGAGCCCGATGCCGGTTCCGATCCGGGCGGCATGCGCACCTATGCCAAAAAAGACGGCGATGGTTATTCGCTTTCGGGCGCAAAAACCTGGATCAGTAATTCACCCTTCGCCGACGTATTCGTCGTTTGGGCGAAAAGCGAAGCGCATGGTGACGGCATTCGCGGTTTCGTACTCGAAAAGGGGATGGCAGGACTTTCCGCACCCAAAATCGAGGGCAAATTGTCCCTCCGCGCCTCAACCACCGGCATGATCATGATGGACGAGGTCAAGCTGCCCGCCGACGCGTTGCTGCCCGAAGTACAGGGCCTGAAAGGACCGTTTGGCTGCCTCAATCGCGCCCGTTATGGGATCAGCTGGGGCGCAATGGGCGCGGCAGAATTCTGCCTGAACGCTGCGCGCCAATATGGCTTGGACCGCAAGCAATTCGACCGCCCACTGGCCGCCACGCAGCTCTATCAAAAGAAGCTGGCTGACATGATGAGCGACATCGGACTTGGCCTGCAGGCGAGCCTACGGGTCGGACGTTTGATGGATGAAGGCCGGTTTGCGCCGGAGATGATCTCCATCGTCAAACGCAACAATGTCGGCAAGGCGCTCGATGTCGCACGCCAATCGCGCGACATGCATGGCGGCAATGGAATTTCCGACGAATATCAGATCATGCGGCACATGGTGAATCTGGAAACGGTCAACACTTACGAGGGCACGCATGATGTCCACGCATTGATCTTGGGCCGCGCCATAACCGGAATAGCCGCGTTCTGATCCGTATCTCAATTCCGGCGATGCAGCGTCATTGCCCTTGCCCGATAGCCGGTTAAGGGTGATATTGGCGCGAGGGAGAGACAAGGCTGTGAAACTCTATGGCTACTATCGTAGCTCCACCAGCTATCGCCTGCGGATTGCCCTGAATCTCAAGGGGCTGGAGTATGACAATATTCTAGTGAACCTGCTTAAGGGTGAGCAAAAGGCGGATGATTTCAAGGCGAAAAACCCCTTCGCCACGGTCCCGATGCTGGAGGCAGATGGCCGTGATCGCGCGCAAAGTATGGCAATCCTGGAATGGCTGGACGAGGCCTATCCAGACCGGCCATTGCTGCAAGCCGATACGGAGGATCGCTTCACAGCGCGCGAATTGACCTATGCCATCGCCACCGAATTACACTCGCCGTTGAATATGCCGGTGTTGGGGTATCTGAAGACCGTGTTCGGCCAGCCGCAGGCCGCGGTCGACCTCTGGTACCGCCACTGGCTGGCAAAAACCCTCCAACCGCTAGAGCTAAGGCTGGCGCAATTGGGCACTGGTAACTTTCTTTTTGACGCGCCCGGGATGTTTGAAGCAGTGCTGATCCCTCAGCTTTACAACGCTCGCCGGTTTGAATTCGACCTGACGGATATGCCGCATATCGTGCAAATCGAGCAGGCATGCTTGCCGCTTGAGCCATTCCAGCGAGCCCACCCCGATAATCAACCCGACACCCCCAAACATTCCGCCTGACAAGGAGCAATCACAAATGAAACTGGCATCCCTCAAATCAGGCCGCGACGGTATATTAATCGTCGTTTCAAAAGACCTCACTCGCTATTGTGCGGCGGGTAATATCGCGCCCACCATGCAGGCGGCGCTCGATAATTGGGACGAATGCGCGCCAAAGCTGGAAGCGCTTTATATCGATGTCGAACATCAGGCGGTCCCGTGCGGCCGGTTTCACGAACGCGAAGCCGCATCCCCCCTGCCCCGCGCCTATCAATGGGCTGATGGCAGCGCCTATATCAACCACGTCGAACTGGTCCGCAAAGCGCGGAATTCTGAGGTTCCCGACAGTTTCTATCACGACCCGCTGATGTATCAGGGCGGCTCTGACGGATTTCTGGCTCCGCGCGACCCGATCCCCTTGGGCGATTCGACGTGGGGCTGTGATATGGAGGGCGAAGTTGCCTGCATTACCGATGATGTCCCGATGGGCACATCACCCGAAGACGCGGCGGGCCACATCAAATTGCTGATGCTCGTCAATGACGTGTCCCTGCGCGGGCTGATCCCCGGCGAGCTGGCCAAGGGCTTTGGTTTTTTCCACTCCAAGCCTGCCAGTGCATTTTCCCCCGTCGCGGTGACGCCGGACGAACTGGGTGACGCGTGGAAGGACAGCCTGATCCACCACCCGCTGATGGTCGATTACAATGGCGAACCATTTGGCCGCGCCGAGGCGGGCAAGGATGCAACATTCAATCTCGCGCAATTGGTCTCCCACGCCGCAAAAACCCGTAATCTGGGCGGCGGCACGGTGATCGGCTCGGGCACAGTGTCTAACAAAGGCAAGGATGGCGGCCCCGGCAAACCCGTCAGCGAGGGCGGACTTGGCTATAGCTGCATTGCGGAAATCAGGATGATCGAGACCATTGCAAGCGGCGAAGCCAAGACACCGTTCATGCAGACGGGCGACCGTGTCGCGATTGATATGCACGATGCCGATGGCCACTCAATTTTTGGCCGGATCGAACAGGAAGTGGTTGCGGCCTGAGGCGAAGTTCAGCCGCGTTGCCTTTTTAAGCGCGCGCAGATTTTTCCCGCTCACGCAAGATGTCTTCAGCCAGCACCAGATCGGCGGGCTTGTCGACGTCGATCACCGCTTCTGCTTGCGACATCACAACCGGTTTTGCGGTGAGGCCCAGCCCCCGTCCGGCCTTCGCAAGTGCATCGGGGAATGTAATTGTCCGGGTCAGCGCGCGCAGCAACAACCATGGTCCAAATTGGGAAATTACCGCGAGGCCTTTCTTGCGGTCCTGTTCGACACCGGACCATAAATCCAGTGCAGGAAAAACTTTCGCATTGCGCAAAGCAAACAGATTGGCACCGGAATAATGCCCGTCTGAAAATTTGAGCCAAGTCCGCTTGGTCTCCGGATAGCCGGCCTCGACAATCCGGCGCTCTCCGAAGCCGATGGCAAGGTCGGCGTCCATTGCTTCATTGCCGCAAGCATCAAGGAATTGCTGCACCATCTCGGGGGTTAGCAAGGCATGATCGGCAGTGGTCACCAACACCGGCCATGGGGCAATTCGGGTGCCGGCGATGCTGGCGATGCTGGAGGCAATGCCCGCATCGCTGGGGGCGAGTGTGATCTTGGGATTGTCCAGTAGGCTTGCCGCATCGCCGGAAAGTAACTGCTGAGGCTTTTGCGCGACAACCACAATCCGTCCGATCTGGGGGCAAGCATCAAGCGCCCCGGTGACCCGGCTAAGCATCGATTGGCCCGCAACCTTGATCAACGCCTTGTAAGTCTGCCCATTCGCCTGTGCCAGGGCATCAATTCCC
>JBBKWK010000123.1:0-8743 GCA_037968915.1 Pontixanthobacter sp. | reverse complement strand
TGCGGATCCTGCTCGATGAATTTGAATGGCAAGAACGGCCTCGCCTGCACTACCGCGATGAGCGACCTGAAGGGCGAGATTCGGATTACACCGTTGCCGCATATGGAAGTGATCAAGGATCTGGTGCCGGACTTCACCCATTTCTACGCACAATATGCTTCTATCCGGCCGTGGTTGCAGACAGTCAGCACCACACCTTCGGGCAAGGAGCGGCTGCAGACACCAGCACAGCGCGAGAAGCTGGACGGGCTGTACGAATGCATCCTGTGCGCCTGTTGCTCCACCGCGTGCCCATCCTATTGGTGGAATTCGGACAAATTCCTTGGCCCTGCGATCCTGCTTCAGGCGTACCGTTGGCTGGCCGATAGCCGCGATGAAATGACCGGAGAACGGCTGGACGATCTGGAAGATCCGTTCAAGCTGTACCGCTGCCATACGATCATGAATTGCTCCAATGTTTGCCCCAAGGGACTGAGCCCGGCCAAGGCGATTGCGGAAACCAAGAAGTTGATGGTCGAACGGCACATTTGACCGGTGGCAGACGACGATAAGTACTTCGAATATCGGGAGCATCCCGACCACCCTGGTTGGTTCACCTGGAATTTGCGCGACCAGACCCGCTTCAATGCGGTAGTCATGGGCGAAATGATCGTCCGCACAGAAGACGAGAAATGCCGCCTGCGGATGTTTCCCGAACGCAAGCACACCAATCTGCAGGAAATGATCCACGGCGCAGCGACGCTGTCGCTGATCGACATTTCCCTGTTTGCCGCCATGCGCACACTAACCACTGGTGAGCCCGGCCCGGCAGTCACGCTGGAACTGTCCACCCAGTTCATCGGTGCGGGCAAGGTGGATGAACCGCTTGATGCCGTAGTGTGGATCGTGCGGGAAACCGGGCGGCTATTGTTCCTGCGCGGCGATGTAGAACAGGGCGAGCACAAAGTCGCAGCTTATTCCGGCATTGTCCGAAAAGCCTCAAAGAAGTGATCTTTCGCCGATGAGCGTTACCATGTCGCGCTATGACGAGCTGGTCGCGGCGGGTGAATTGCGGCCCGACCCCGAACAGCGTGATGCGGCGCGTAAACTGGCGGCTTTGCGCGAACAATTGGTCGAAAAATCCGAGCAAGGTATGCTGGCAAAACTGTTCGGCAAAAAGCCTGCCGAACCGTGCGGTATCTACCTGTGGGGCGGTGTCGGGCGCGGCAAATCGATGCTGATGGATCTGTTTCACGAAGCGTTGGCAATCGACGAAAAACGCCGGGTTCACTTTCACGCCTTCATGCTTGAAGTCCATGTGCTGCTGCATGAGGAGCGTAAGAAGGAAAGCGGCGATCCGATCATCCCGGTTGCCGCGCGCATTGCCGAGGGAGTGCGCTGTCTCGCATTTGACGAAATGGTGGTGAACAACAGCGCCGATGCGATGATCATGAGTCGGTTGTTCCGTGCCTTGATCGTGGATTACGGGGTGACGATAGTTACCACATCCAATCGTCCGCCGAGCGACCTTTACAAGGACGGCCTCAACCGCGAGCATTTCCTGCCTTTCATCGCGCTGATCGAGGACCGCCTCGATGTCCTGCCGCTCAATGGTCCAACCGACTACCGCCTTGAGCGGTTGGGCGGGATCGACAGCTGGCATGTACCAATCGGCGATGCTGCGACAGCGCAGGTGCGGGAGGCTTTTTTCCGGCTCACTGATTACAATCCCGACGACGGCGAGAATGTCCCTTCTGCCGAGCTGGATCTGGGCGGCGGACGTATGCTGCATGTGCCTCGCTCGCTCAAGGGTGTGGCCGTCTTTAGCTTCAAACGGCTCTGCCACGAGGCGCGGGGCGCGAGTGATTACCTCGCCATCGCCAGAGCCTACCACTCCGTGGTGATCGTCGGCATTCCGGCAATGGGCCCGGACGACCGCAATGAAGCCGCGCGGTTCGTAACCCTGATCGACGCGCTCTATGAATACCGGGTCAAGCTGTTCGCCTCCGCTGCGGCGGAGCCTGACGCGCTCTATCAGGCGGGCGATGGCAGCTTCGAATTCGAACGTACGGCCAGCCGTTTGATGGAAATGCAGAGCGCGGAATACATGGCGTTGGGTCACGGCACAGAGGGTTGAAACCCGTACGACTCGTTCCGAAATAGTAGTAATTCCAGCGGCAACACCCCGCTGATGCAGGAATACACTATGATCGAAGTTCGCCCATTCGCGTCACTCGGAGCGGCAGACCATGGCTGGCTCGATGCCCGCCATCACTTCAGCTTTGCGCAATACCATGACCCCGACCGGATGGATTGGGGCCAGATTCGTGTGTGGAACGATGATACGATTGCAGCCAAGAGCGGTTTCCCGCCGCACCCGCACAATGACATGGAAATTGTCACTTTCGTTCGGAGCGGCGCGATTACCCATAAGGACTCGCTCGGTAATTCAGGCCGCACGGCAGCCGGTGATGTGCAAGTGATGAGCGCGGGCAGCGGGATTACCCATGCGGAATTCAATCAGGAAGCCGAAGCGACCACGCTGTTCCAGATCTGGATCGTGCCCGACCAATTGGGCGGCGATCCTTCATGGGGCCAGCGCACCTTTCCCCGCGGCGATAGGGCTGGACAATGGGAAGTGCTCGCCAGCGGCGATGCTGAAGCAGACGGCGCGCTGCCGATCCGTGCCGATGCAAAGGTCGTGGCCGCAACCCTGGCCGCAGGCCAAAGTGCGACTTACTCAGCCGATCCGGCACGGCACCAATATCTGGTCGCGCCGACTGGCAAGATCCGGGTCAACGGTGCCGTTGCCCAGCCGCGTGACGGGATTGCCATAACCGGCGAGACGGAAATTACCGTCGAGGCGATTGACGATGCAGAATTGGTGATGGTGGACGCCCGCTAGGACGGTCACCATCTGTCACGGTCAGAATTGATGGGCAGATCAGGCGGCGTCAGCAAGTCTTTGCTGCGCCGCCGCCAGTCTGGTCATGACTTTCAAGTCCTGTTCGCGCAATTGAAGCGCGGCGTCGGCCCATAATTCGGTAATCCGGTTGAGTTCACTCAGTTCCAGATTCCACACGGTCTTGGTTGCTTTGCGCGAATTAACCAACCCTGCGTGCCGACGGTCGGATTTCTTGATGAACTCACGGCAGGCATTCAGTCCATCCCCGTTTTCGGCAAGATGATGGACGATGCCCAGATCAAACATTTCTTCGGCGCTGTAGGTCTTGTTGGACACTATCAGCCGGTCCGCCATCGCGCTGCCCAGTTTGCGGGTCAACAAAGCATGGGCGCCCATGCCCGGGAACAGACCGAACATCACTTCGGGCAGGCCAAAGGTCGCGCCGCGTTCTGCGATTATATAGTCGAATGACAGCAGAGCCTCGAAACCGCCGCCCAAAGCAGCGCCTTCCACAAGGCCGATCGTCAACATCGGGATGTCCAACGTCTGAATATTGCGGTGGAGAATTTCGCAGCAGCTATGCCCGTATTGCACCAATCCAGCCCGATCCCGCTCATGGATCAATCGGTGGAACAACTTCAGATCACCGCCAAAACAGAACACGCCCGGCGCACGGCTACCCAGCACCAGATATCGCAAAGGCACTTTCCCGGGCCCGAACCCTTCCGAAATCAGGCGCTGCCAATTCTGGAAATCTGCCAGCATTGTCGGTGTAAAGCTGGGCCGGCCATCGGGCCGCATGTAGCTCCATAGCACCTCGAATTCGTCGTCATAAAGTACGTCGATTTCGTTCAATGCGAGCAATTGCCCGGGTATTGCCGCGTGCATTGCACTCTCGGCATGCAGCTCCTCATCGCCGCCCCCAAACCGCATTACAGAACCTGCACTGCTATCCATTACCATCAGATTCCCTCTGAAGTGCTGTGCTTATCCAATTCATTGCGACCCCCTCAGCCCTGTTTTGCATGGCTTTTTTTCTGCTGGGAGGAATCTAGGCCGCTACAGAGTTGCTTGGCAATAAAATAATTTCATGGCCGAATACTTACCTGTCCCTTTAAAGGCCAACGACTTACGAGCCGCGCCCTATGCACGGAGCGGTCAAGCGGATAAACCAAGATTGTCCACTGTTCGGTCGAGCATCAATAGTTGCCACAACAATCTGGCATGATCGCTCCTGCCGGAAATATGCTCCTCCGCCAGTGTCGATAGGCGCTTCGAATCGAACCAGCCTGTGCGCGCCAAGCCTGCGCTTGATCCGATTGCGCGGGCTTGTCCGGCCAACGGACCACGAAGCCATTGCGCCAGCGGGGTCACGAAACCCTGTTTCTGGCGGTAGAGGATGTTATCCGGCAGATACCGCTCCATCGTATGCTTGAGCAGCCATTTACCCTGCCGCCCGCGTACGCGTTCGCGGTGCGGTAGCCCGGCAGCGAATTCGATCAACCGATGGTCAAGCAGTGGTTCACGGGCCTCCAGACCTACCGCCATACTCGTTCGATCGACTTTGGTCAGGATATCGCCAGGCAACCAGAATTTGAGGTCGGCATATTGTGCGCGGTCCAGCCCTGAACGCGCCGGCGCCTGCCGCATCATCGCAATCAGCGGATTTTCGCCGCGGTAATCTCCGCGGGTTTTCAGAAATGCGTCGGAATACAGGGCTTGCCGTAATTCCGGCGGGATCACCGAAAGTCCGCGGGCATAGCCTTCCTCCCCGCTCGCCGCGAGGGACAGCAGCGTGGATTTCGCGCGAAAGGACTGCGGTGCCCAATCAGCCTTCGGCCAGACTTTGCCGAGCGCGCCGAACACCGGGCCTCGCAGAAAGGACGGCAGCACCGCTCTCGCCTGTTCCTCGCGTGCGTGAAATATCTGCCTGCGATAGCCGGCAAATGCCTCATCCGCCCCGTCACCAGACAGCGCGACGGTGACGTTTTCCCGCGCTAATTCGCATACCCGCAATGTTGGCAGGGCAGAGGCATCAGCGAAGGGTTCATCGAAAATTCCCGCGATCCGGTCGATCGCGCTGAAATCATCGGGATAGACCATCCGGCTGCGGTGATCTGTGCCGAACATCCGTGCGACCTGATCGGCATAGCCTGTCTCGTCCAGCTCGGCGACATCGAAGCCGATAGAACATGTTCGCACCGGTTCGCGGTTCGCCTCTGCCATCAATGCGACGACGCTGGATGAATCGACCCCGCCAGACAGAAACGCGCCCAGCGGCACGTCGGAAATCATCCGCGAGGTCACGCCATTGCGCAAATGATGCAGCAATTCAGCCGACAAATCAGCAGTTGACCCTGTGCGCCTCTCCGCAAAGCTGACGTCCCACCACTGCACCGGCGCAGGGGGCGGCGCGCCATGTTTCAGCAGACGGTAATGGCCGGCGGGAAGTTTCTCGACGCCCGTCAGGAAGGACCGATGGTCGGGGACATAACCCCAGGTCAGGTAATCCTCTAGCGCCAGCGGATCGGCCTCACGCCGCAACAACGGATGCGCCAGCAGGCCCTTTAATTCCGACGCAAACGCAATGCTGCCGTCGCTCAGGCGCGCGGTGAACATAGGCTTCACGCCCAGCCGGTCCCTCGCCAGAAACAGCTCGCGTGTCTCCCGGTCATACAGCGCAAAGGCAAACATGCCGTGCAGGTGATCGAGGCATTTAACGCCCCATTTTTGCCACGCAGCAAGGATTACTTCGGTATCGCCGTCGGTCTTGAACTGTGCGCCCAATCCGGCCAGCTCGCGCCGCAATTCGCTGAAGTTGTAAATCTCGCCATTGAACACGATTACCGCGCGTCCATCAGCGGAGTGCATCGGTTGGGGGGAACCTGCCAGATCGATAATGGAAAGCCGGCGATGGCCCAAGCCGACGCCCGGCGCGGTCCATACACCCGCGCCATCCGGCCCGCGGTGGACCAGCGCATCGCACATCCGCTCAACCCGTGTGGGATCGACCGGCTTGGGCGTTTCATAATGGAAAATACCGGCAATTCCGCACATGGTTTACGCCCTAACGAAGTCGAGCCCTATTGAACACCGGCGATGCGGTCCATCCATTCGCCTTCGTCGTTTAAAGCTGAGCGAAAGGCTGTGATGGAGATAGCGGCGTCCTGTGCTTCCGATTCTTCGGCGGATAATATCGCCATGATTGTCGGTCGCTGGCGCAGAAAAATACGATTCTGCATTGTAGCCAGTTTGAGCCGGACGTTGCTTCCAGTGGTGATGGTGCCAGTGCGGTAAGATGTTTCAGCGAGCCGCTTTACTTGACCATAAGCGAGCAGATAATCAGCCTGCGCGCCGGTATGGGATACACCCGGTTCCAACCATCGCCACGGTGTGTCGGGAGTTAACGCTCCCTCGCCAAAGGCGCTGGCTTCGCGGCCATCGCCCTGAGCAGCATAAACGGCCACGAAGACATCAACCTCCTGCTGTGCCTCGTTGCGGTACCGGCCCAGCAAACGATGGTTCGCTCCGGTAGCCCGCGGCTCCCAAGGGGCGGCCGGCTTGTAATCGACCAATTCCCAACCTGGCACGGCGGGCAAGGCAATGTGGTCAGAAATACGCGCCTCCACCCGCGTTGCCAGCGTGACCCACAAGGCAAAGATCAAGGCGAGACCCAATATCCCGCCCATCGCCCGTCCGCTGCGCATCGTCAGGTTCGACAATGCTGCCAGCATGGGCGAACTTTCTATGGCAGCGATATCCGGACCCAAATCGTCGGGCGAACGGTCAAACCACCGCCATGCTATTGCCAGCAAAATAAACACCAACACCGCGAAGAAAATCCAGCCGTAGAATATGTGATCGAACCCGACCGCAAATTCGATGCCCTGACTTTGCGCGATGTAGATTGTACCCCATGCGCGCACCCCATTGGCCAGGATCGACAGCATCGCGGACACCGCCAGAAATAACGCGCGCCGCTTCCAACTGAGGAAACAAGTGTGCGCCACCAATGCGCCGAGCGCCATCATCGCGACCAGAAATTTGACGCCGGAACATGCCTCGGCGACTTCGAACAACCCAGCGGGAGTATCGATAAATACGCCGTCGATCACCGCCGGAATACCGCTCCAGTGGGTTAGTTCGATCACCAGTTTGGCTGTGATCATTTGCAGTGCAGGCACCAATTCATCGCCAAACGGCACAAGGAAAAGCATGAAACACAGCGGAAACAACAACGCTACGAACACGCGGGGGCCAAGCAGCGTGATTACGCTGGCCTGCAGCATCGCAACCGCTCCCAGCTGACTGGCGGAATTGACCCCGGCAATCGTACCGAGGAACCAGAGAAATAAGGAGCCCGCTATCGCCAGCATCCCCGGCCACCAAGGGGCAGGCTCAAGGAGCGATAGTTCTTCGCGCCGGATCCAGATCAGCCAACCGACTATAAATGGCACGAACAGCACATGATTATAGGTGGAGATGTTCCACCATTTGTCGATCATTGTTGCCCAGTCGCGGATGGTCAACCCGGCCAGCCCCGCCCACGCTAACGCCAAATGAACCAGCGGAATGCGCCACGATTCCGGCAGTTGTTTCAGCTGCCATTTGCTGCGCCAGTCTGCGAGAAATGTTTCACCCGGCATCACGGGGCAATCCTGCATCGGGCTTACCGAAAATCCATCCAAGCGGTGCCAGCATGGCAGGCCAGCTTTGATGATCGACCACATAACGCCGGGCGGCTTCGGCCATTTGCGACGTGGCCTGATGATCACTCAGCAATTCGGCTGCGCGGGCAACCAACGCCTCATCACTCGCTTCGATTGCGAAATGTGTGCCATCTTCGGCATCAATGCCGGTCGCGGCCTCGGGTGTCAGCAGCACAGGCCGCGCCATTGCCATCGCTTCCAGCACCTTGTTTTGAACACCGCGCGCAATTTCCAGCGGCGCGATGACCACATCTGCAGCTGCGAGGTAGGGCCGCACATCAGGCACTTCGCCCCAGACGCGCACCCCGCCCTTGCCGTCTTGCGCGATCAATCGGGGCAAAGGCGCGCGGCCGACTACGTGGAATTGCGCATCAGGGTGCGCCTTGCGGATTTCCGGCAGCAGGCGATCGATTACCCGCTGTACAGCAGCGACGTTGGGCGGGTAATCCATCTGGCCGGTGAAGACGAAATGCGGCCCCGCCGTGTTGATGATTTGGGGATGCGCGAGCGCCGCCTGTGGATCAAAAAACCCTGCATCGATTCCATTGCGCAGAGCAATCACATCATCACCAAGGTTCGGATCAATACGCGAGCGGAACAATTTCGCCTCTGCCGGGCTGACCAACAATGTCCGGTCGGCCATCCGCGCCAGACGATATTCCTCACTCGCCAGTAAAAGACCTTCGCGGGCGTCGATCCACTTACGCGGATAGCGGCCTGCCCGGCCGTAGGCCTCGAACTTAGCGGAATCGACATCGCACAGATCGATTACCAAGCGGCCGGCAAAATTGTCAGGCACGTATTGGCCCATCTGCCCGGAGAAAACAAAGATCGTATCAATCGGGTTCGAGGCCAAAGTATCACCCACCCAGGCGTGCATTTCCTTATGATCAAACGCTGTCAGACTGACCGGTTTTCTAGTCAGCAGCGCCTCGATCCCGGCCATCGCCATGCTCTTGCTGCGGCGGATAAGGCAATGGCTGACGGAAATTTCGGACAGCAAAGGCTCGTGAGAAAGGTCGCCGTCGGTATCGGCGAAACAGCCAACGTGGACCGGCGCGAGATCGGCCAGCGCCTTCAGCAAATGATGCGACCGGATTTTGTCCCCGCGATCAGGCAGGAACGGAATGCGATGTGCCAGAAACAGGAT
>JBBKWK010000122.1:0-3662 GCA_037968915.1 Pontixanthobacter sp. | reverse complement strand
GGCTACATTCAAGCTGATTTTGAAACGGATTCGGTATCGCTTCCCATTCGCGGCAATGTCGGACTTCGCGTCGTAAACACTACCGTCAAATCAACCGGTTTCCGCGGCACACTTTCGGCATCATTTAATGGTGATGGTGAGCTGCTTATCACCGAGGATACAGGCAGTCTGCTCCCGGTTACAGGAGGGAATTCCTATACCGAATTCCTTCCTAGTCTGAACGTTGTGGCGGAATTCCAGCCTGATTTGCTTGGCCGTTTTGCAGTCTATCGCGCGCTTTCGCGCCCCGACCCTTCAGATCTCAGCTTTGGCAGGACATTCAATGCACTGGCCGACGAGACGGTTACTTCAATCGAAGATGCTGTTGGCACCGCGAATGCTACGGGTAACCCATTTACTAACCCGCTGCTTTCATGGAATGTCGATGCAGGACTGGAGTGGTATCCCAACTCGGATTCAATCCTTGCCTTCAATGCGTATTATAAGAGCTTTAACGGCGGTTTTGAGACTGTTGGCCAGACCGAGATTTTCACGGTTGACGGGCTGGATCTTCCTACGATTGTGACGACAACCAATGTTACCGACGAGACTAGTACGATTTACGGTATCGAAGTGACTGCTGCACATCGCTTCAGCTATCTTCCGGCCCCGTTTGATGGTCTCGGCTTCAAACTTAGCTACAATTATGCAGACTCCAACTTTGAGTTTGAGGACGATACACTGGGTGCGATTACTACCGTGAATACAGACGGCACGAGGTCCACCAACAATGGCTTAATCCCTCCTGCCAACCTGTTTGGATTCTCCAAGCATGTTCTGTCAGCCCAGGCCTATTACCAGATCGGCCCCTTCGATCTTCAAGGTGTTTACAAATATCGTAGCAAGTACTTCCAGCAGTTCATTGGAACGCCGGGGCGCATTCGCTACACCAATGATGCGAACATCTTTGAAGCGCGTATCTCCTACAAGATCACCGACAATGTACGGCTCACTGTCGAGGGGCTTAACCTGTTCAACGAGCCCCGTACTGACTTCCGCGGTGCGCCTGATGATGTTGGTCAGGTGCTCGTATACGGGCCGCGCTACTTTGTCGGTGTTCGGGCCAAGTTCTGATCCCGACTTTATCGCGCGGCATGGCGGGAAGGTGCCCATCATGCCGCGCCAATTGATATTTGTTGATACTAAGGCGCAATCTGTCCATCGTGAGCTGATTGCGAGGACTGGCATAGGTAAAGGATCACTTGCCCAACCTTACATGTGAAAGGGATCACGGCACGAAATGGCAGAGAAAAGACTGTTTCATACAATAGCAGCAAGCCTCAGCGAGTTAATTGAGAAGGGTGTCTTTCCGCCCGGGTCCCGCCTGCCGGGCGAGCGAGAGTTGGCGGAACGGTTCGATGTCAGCCGGGTGACAATCCGGGAGGCAGAAATTGCGTTACAAGCAATCGGCCGGATCGAAATCAAGACCGGAGCCGGCGTATATGTTTGCGAGAAGCAACCGATTGAGGCTGGCTCACTGCCTGAGGTCAGCAGCTTTGAACTAACCGAAGCCCGCTCTTTGATCGAAGCCGAGGCAGCAGCCTTGGCGGCCAAGCTGATCACCGATGAAGAATTGGCCAAACTTTCTGCCTTGATCGAGGATATGGAATCGGCCGACGAAGCGGTTTCGAATGCTGCGGATGGCGAATTTCACGCCACCATTGCAAAGGCATCGGGCAACCGCGCTATGTTGCATATGATCGAGACATTATGGCGGATGCGGGTAGAACTCCCAGAGGTGAAGCGTGCCTATGAAGCCATTTGCTTCGAAGGCGGCAATGACCGGGGCCTGGAACACCGACAAATTCTGGAAGCACTGGTCGCCCGCGATCCGGAGCGTGCACGCGTGGCGATGCGCCAGCACTTTTATCGTCTGCTGACTAACATGCTCGATGTGACTGAACGCGAAGACATGCAGGCCCTTAAACAGCGTGCATCTGAAAGCCGCGAGAGGTTTCTCTCGACCGCAAACCCTTAGAATGTGCGGGCGGTCAACCAACTGTAGCGCATCTGTTGGCTCAATGCATTGGTATGAAGAAAACTGCGAAATGGTAAGCGCGATTGGTTGACGCACAGCAGCCGGGCTGATAACTCAAGCCGATAAATGTGGGAGAGAATCGATATGGTGACCCGGCTGTGCCTGTTTGTGCTCCCAGCGCTTTTTGCAGCTTCACCCGCATTCGCAGAACAGTTCTACGTCAAAACTCACACCGAATATTTCTCCGCGGCCAAGCAAGTGCAGGCCGGCGACGTGATCATTTTGGCCAATGGCAATTGGAAAGATTTTGAGATTGTCCTGACCGGTCAAGGCACCAAGGACAAGCCAATCAGCCTGATCTCCGAAGATCCCGGCAAGGTGGTCATTACCGGGAAATCCAACCTGCGCATCGGCGGCGAGTATATTCTGGTCTCTGGCCTGGTTTTTCGCGATGGCTCCAGCCCCACGGGTGAAGTCGTATCGTTCCGGCGCAGCAAGACAGATCAGGCGCGTAACAGCCGGATCAGCGAAGTGGTGATCGATGGTTTCAGCAAGGCGGACCGGTTCGAAGATGATTACTGGGTTGGTATGTACGGCAAGAACAACCGGTTTGATCACAATTATTTGGTTGGCAAAACCAACAAGGGTGTAACCATGGCGGTCCGGCTGGACAGCGAGGAAAGCCGCGATAATGGCCACCGGATTGATCATAATTATTTCGGCGCACGTCCAAATCTGGGCTCCAATGGCGGCGAAACGCTGCGGATCGGCACCAGCACATTTTCGATGCATAATTCCGGCACCATCGTGGAAGACAATTACTTCGAGGATTGCGACGGCGAGGTGGAGGTCATCTCAATCAAATCCGGCGCGAATATCGTGCGCCGCAATGTGTTCGATGCAAGCCGCGGTGCGCTGACTCTGCGCCACGGCAATGACAATGTGATTGAACGCAACATCTTCCTTGGTCGCGGCGAAGACCACACTGGCGGTATCCGGGTAATCAATGAAAACCAGACCGTGCGCGGCAATTATATGGAAGGTCTGCGCGGGACCGGTTTCGCCAGCGCATTGACCGTGATGAACGGAGTGCCAAACTCCCCGGTAAACCGCTATGTTCAGGTGTCCAACGCCCGGATTGAAGGCAACTCCATCCTCGATAGCGCACGGATTACTTTCGGCGCTGGCAGCGATGCTGAGCGCTCCGCAGCACCGGTCGGTAGCAGTTTTACCGGCAATCTGATGAGCGCTTCGGGCGAGGGGGCCTTTCTCGAGGCGGACGACGACACATCGGGTATCACATTCGCTAATAATCTGGTTATCAACGGCAAGGTCCATAGTCGGCTGGGCGCCATCAAGACGGGCGCACTTAAGCTGGCGCGGGCAGCGAATGGCCTGCTCTATCCAGTAGGCAAAGCCTATGCCGAAGTGGGCGCGCCGCGCGATCTGGTGGTTATGCCGCGCGATCAGACGGGCCCGACATGGTACCCCAAGCCTGCCCCGAAACCGAAATTTGATAG
Source organism: Pontixanthobacter sp. (assembly GCA_037968915.1). Classification (GTDB taxonomy): domain Bacteria; phylum Pseudomonadota; class Alphaproteobacteria; order Sphingomonadales; family Sphingomonadaceae; genus Allopontixanthobacter. The sequence goes on along the minus strand of JBBKWK010000122.1, from coordinate 125 downwards.
CGGCAGTGTGATTTCGGTCACCCCCGGCGAAGGCACTTTGAGCGACGCGCTGGAAGCTGCCAAAGCCGGAGACAAGCTGCAGCTGGCTGCCGGCGATTACACGGTCAACAAAACGCTGCTGATCG